>CABRZA010000021.1 GCA_902475285.1 uncultured Porphyromonadaceae bacterium | reverse complement strand
CAACTCGGCAGATCATATGTTGAGCAACCTATGGGATGAAACCTTGGTGAATTTCAACATTATATACAATTTTCAAACATTCCCTGATTATAGAAACTCCCTTCAAGGCAACGATCTTTCTTCTTGCAATGCTTTTGCAAACTTTGTAGGAGAAGATTATACTTCCTTAGCATTATCTTCAAATAAAATAATAGTCCACACCCCCGAGCAGCCCAATTACCTCGGCACTTCGCGCGAGGATTTGGCACGCAAGACGGTGGTGGATATCAACTGGCCCGGGTCGGGCAGCATGGGGCAGTACGACCTCTCGAACATGCTCACTCGCCCGTCGGCTGAGGCTCACGGCATTGTGTGGAAGGTGGTGGTCGACGGTTTCGACGCTCAGGATGAGTTCGACCTCCTGCCGCCCCTCGGTGTAGGACGCCACAAAGTAGAGGTATACTTCAACCGACCCATGGACAAGAGCGTCGCTCCCGTCGTTGCCATGGGCGTGCGTCCGCCCTACACCCAGACGGCCATCGGCGAGGACGCCGCCTGGAACGAAGCAGGCGACATCTACACCGCCTACGTCACCATCAACGGCCGACAGAACATCGACGGCCTCAACCGCATCTATGTGGCCGGAGCACAGGACGACGAATTCTTCGAGATACCCCTTGAAAACCAGCGTTTCAACGTCAACGTCCAGGCTGCCGGCTCGCTCAGCACGGGCTTCTTCGGCGAGTCGGGCGTGGGCTGCGTGAAGCTCAAATGGGAGGACATGGACGTGAACTTCGACGATATCCTCGGCTACAACATCTACCGCCACACTGCCGACGGCGACACCGTGCGTGTGAACGAGCGCCTCATCGAGCCCGACGTAACCGACTACACCGACTACGACGTGCGCACCGGCAACACCTACCTCTACAACTACACCGTGATGACCACGGCCCTCAAAGAGAACGAACCCTCGAAGACCGTGGCCGTGACGCCACTCACAGCATCGATGGGTGACGCCAACGGCGATGCCGACGTCAACGTGCTCGACATCCTCGCCACCGTGCACTACATCGGCGGCCAGGAGGTGAAGCCCTTCCTCGTCGACGCCGCCGACATGAACGCCGACGGCGACATCAACATCCTCGACGTGGTGGGCATAGCCCACACCATCCTCGGCGCTCCCGCGGCGGCAGCCTCGCAGGCCGTGCCCTCGCCCGCATGCTGGTGGATTGAGGGCGGCAAGCTCTACCTCCGCAGCAGCGAGGCCATAGGCGGCATCCAGGTGAGCGTCAAGGCCGACCGCGCAAGCACTGCCATCACTCCCGCCGCCCTCGGCGCCATGGAGACCATGGGCCAGTGGAGCTCCGACAACGACTACGTCTACCTCGCCTTCAGCGTGAGCGGCGCAAGCCTCCCCGCCGGCGAATATGCCGTGCTCGACATCGACGGCGACTTCGACATCGACCGCATCGTGCTCAGCGACGCCTCGGCCACACCCCGCGAGATTCCCGTCGAGGCCGCTCCCGACCACTCGGGCGTCGACAACGTGATTGCGGAAGGCACCGAGGCTGCGGCCGAAGGCATCTATAACATCATGGGCGTGAAGGTTGGCAACAGCGCCGCCGACCTCGACCGCCTCCCGGCCGGCGTATATATCGTCGACGGCGAAAAAACCGTGAAGCGATGAAGCAACGTCTCCTTGCCCTGTGGCTGCTCCTGACGGCGGCCACAGCGGCAGTCTTCGCAGCCAACACCCTGAGCCTCAGCGGTCTCTCAGGCGAGCCGGGCGCGACGGTAACCGTTACCGTCAGCCTCGGCTCCGACGTAGCCGCCGAAGGCCTCCAGCTGAGCCTTGTCCTCCCCGAAGGCACCGCCTATGTGGCCAACAGCTCCACAGCCACAGGCCGTGCCTCGGGCATGCAGGCCTCTGGTGGCGTGCGCGACGGCCGCCTCAACATCACCCTCTTCACCACGGGCCGCAACACCATTGCCGCCGGCAGCGGCGAGGTGCTCTCCTTCGCCCTGCGCCTGGGCGCCACGCCGCTGAGCGCGCCGCTCAGGCCCTCCGCCATCCTTGCCGCCGCCGACGGCTCGGGAATCGAAGTGACATGCGCACCCGCCGTCCTCGCCGTCGAGGGCGCGGCCATTGCCTTGGGGCAGAGGGAGTTCTCGCTGGGCCGCGTGGCCCTGGGCGAGGCGCAGACGCTCACCGTACCCGTCACCAACACGGGCACGCGCGAGCTCCGCATCGACGGCATAGCCGGCGGTGCGGGATGGACCGTGCCCGAGCCTGTGGCCGTCGCCCCCGGCGCCACGGCATATGTGCCCCTGAGCTTCGTGCCCTGCGTGCGCGGCCGCGCCGACGAGGTGATGCGCTTCACCGGCAACGCCTCCGGCGCCGACAGCCCGCTGATTGTGCACTCCGAGGGCTTCGGCCGCAATGAGGTGAGCCTCTCTGCCGACGCCGTCAGAGGTGGCGAGGAGGCAGCCGTAAGCGTGGCCATGAAGAACTACGACCCCGTGTGCGGCTTCACCCTGAAGGTGCGCATGCCCCGCGGTTTCAGCTACGTGCCGGGCAGCGCCGCCATCGACGGCACCCGCGGTGACGGACACGACGTCACCGCCACCGTCGCCGACCTCGACAACGGTGCCACCGAGCTGACCCTGACGGGCTACTCACTCACCAACAAGCCCTTCGCGGGCAACGACGGCACCTTGGCCACCTTCCGCATCCTTGCCGCAAGCCGCTACGGAGCCACCATAGAGCTGAACAAGGCCATACTCCCCGCCGTGCTCCCCGAAGGCGTCACCGACGTTGTTTCGGCCACCTCGGGCATGTACCTCGGCGTGAGCAGCCCGCAAATCAGCACCTCGCGCCGCCAGAACATAGGCCGCACGCCCGTGACGCAGCGCGCCGCCGGCAGCTTCGCCATATCCAACCAAGGCCCCGAGCCTCTGATTATCAGCGCCGTCGACTGCCCCGACGAGGCTCTTGCCCTCGTCACGCCGCTGCCCCTCACAGTGGCGCCGTGGAGCGGCGCCGAGCTCGCCTTCGAGCGCTCCGACGAGGCCCGCGGCACGCACACCGCCCTCATGACCATCCACTCCAACGACCCCGAGACACCCTCCCTGGCCGTCGACGTCGACATGGAACGCTATGCGCCCAACGAGCTGTTGCTCAGCGCCGAAGAGGCCGACGCCGGCGCGGAAGTTACCTTCGCCGTAGGCCTCGACAACTACGACGCCGTCGAGGGCCTGCAATTCGACATCCTTACCGACGCCGCGCTCGCCGGCACCTTCACCGCGGCCCCCTCGGCACGCGCCAAGGGTTTCAGCATCAGCGTAGAGCATGTGGCGCCGGGCCGCGCGCGCATCCTGGCCTACACCCTGGGCACGCCCATAGCGCCCGGCAGCGGCGAGGTGATGACCCTCTCCCTCGTGCCCGACACTCCCACCGAGGAAGGCACATACAGCCTCACGGCATCCGACATCATCATCGGCGACGCTGCCATGGCCAACGTCCACTCGGCCACCGTCGTGCCCCAAACCGACGTCACCGTGTTCTTCTTCCTCCTCGGCGACCTCAACGCCGACCGCAAAGTGAGTGCCGCCGACCTCAACATGATGATGCGCAAGGTTCTCAACCCCGATTTGGAGTCGATAAAAACGAGGCCTTCCGATATCAACAAGGACGGCAATATCTCTCCCGCCGACCTCAACCTTCACTATAAATTAGTGCTCAACAATGAATAAGATATTAAAATACCTTCTTGCCGGCGCGGCGTTGTGGGGCTTTGTCCCCTTCGTCGCCGCCCAGACTTCCGACGAGCGACCCGACTATATCTATGTGCCCGAAGTAATAGTCGACGAGCAAGGCAAAGCCACCGTCGAAGTGTGGCTCAACACCTACGTGACGCAGTACAATGCCTTTGCCATGAACGTCTATCTTCCCGAAGGCTTCGAAATCGACAAGGACCGCAGGGGCAACTTTGCCTTCAAGCCCAACACCGCCGACGACGTGCTCTACGACCACTCCTTCATGTCGGAGGCCAAGGACGGCTATGTGCGTCTTGTGGCCGGTTCGGCATCGATTTCGTATATCATGCCCGGCGACAATATGATTTTCTCCTTCGGCATCACCGGCCCCGCCGACTACGACCAGTGGGGCACAGGCTGGATACGAAAGCCCCAGTTCGCCGAGGACATCGACGACACCGCCATCGACCATGACCTTGCCGACACGTCGTTTGCCGTGCATCCCCTCGGCATGACCGGCGTGGAGGACGTGGCATCGGCCGATGCCGGCACCGTAACCGTCTACAACCTGCAAGGCATCGTCCTTCTCCGCGATGCCGACCCTTCTGCTGTGCGAACACTCCCTCCCGGCCTTTACATCGTAAACGGCCGCAAGACATTCGTCCGCTGACCTATAATTCCGCGCCCCGCCCCTCCCGGCGGGGCAATTTGTTTCAGGTGAGGGGGCGGGTGGCGCGGGCGCCGGGGGTGAGGGTGAGGTAGAAAGCGGCGCTGCGGCCCGTGGCGTCGCTCTCGTAGCGGAAATGGTAACGTTCGGGAGCAAAGCCCGTTATGGTCACCTCGGCCGCCGTGGGCGGCATGTCGGCGGCGTCGGGAGCTTCAAGGGCCGTGATGCCCGCGCCCACGGAGCGACGCCCTACGGAGGCACGGCGCCCCGGAGTGAGGCGCTCGTTCACCGTGATGTCGAACCCCGCCACAGTGACTGCCACGCTGTATGCCCCGTCGGCGTTGATGCCCTCAAGGCCCAGGCGGCGTATGGTCAGGTTGGAGCCGTCGGCGTCGACCTGCACCTCTATCGCCGGCTCCGACGGCGGCGCCCCGAAGAGCAGCGTACCGGCGCAGAGCGTCTGTCGCGCGGGCCCTCGGTGCGAGGGCAGCGCGGCATAGGCCACAATAGCGGCGGCAATACCCGCCGTAATGACGTAGAACTCAGGAGTCTGAAAGATGGAGAGCAACATAGCGGCAGAGTGTCAGTCGAGAAGGTCGGGCCTCAGGCGTGCCGTGCGCTCGAGTGCCTGCTCGTGGCGCCACTCGTCGATTTTGGCCTGATGCCCCGAAAGGAGAATCGGCGGCACCTCCCAGCCGTTGTACACCGCCGGGCGGGTGTAGATGGGCGGCTCGAGGAGGTTGTCCTGGAAGGAGTCGGTGAGGGCGCTCTGCTCGTCGCCTATTGCGCCGGGAATGAGGCGCACAATGGCGTCGGTTATGATCGCCGCCGGCATCTCGCCGCCCGTAAGCACATAGTCGCCCACGGATATCTCCCTGGTAATCAAATGTTCGCGTATACGGTAGTCGATGCCCTTGTAATGCCCGCAAAGGATTATGATATTCTCCAAGAGCGACAGGCTGTTGGCCATCTTCTGGTTGAAGACCTCGCCGTCGGGGGCGGTGAAAATCACCTCGTCGTAGTGTCGCTCGGCGCGTAGGGCGGCAATGCAGCGGTCGACCGGCTCGATCTGCATGACCATGCCGGCGTCGCCGCCGAAGGGATAGTCGTCGACCTTGCGGTATCGGTTTGTGGTATAGTCGCGCAGGTTGTGCACGTTTATCGAGCACAGGCCCTTGTCCTGCGCGCGTTTGAGTATCGAGCACCCCAGAGGCGACTCCAGCATCTCCGGCAGCACTGTTATGATATCTATCCTCATCGTATCTAATTTTCTGCAAATATAACCAAAATTTCGCACATACGCGAAAGTGTCACCAGGAGGGGAGCTGGGGGAAGCGGCGGGGGATGGCGGGGAGGGGGTCGTCGGCGAGGACGCGTAGGGCTATGGCGCGTGTCATGAGGATGTCGTCGTGGCATCCCTGGCGGGCGGCGTAGGTGCCGTTGGGGAGCTGCTCGTAGGTGAGGAGCTCGTTGCAGGCGTCGGCGCAGCGCTCGATGTAGAGGCCGTCGCGGACGGCTTCGATTAGGCCGGTGACGAGCATGGCCTTTGTGGCGCGGTTGGTGTGGAAGCCCACGGCGGTGGTTTCGGTGCCCGACACCACGTCGTAGCGCCGCCGGCGGTAGATGTTTGGATATGCCTCGGCCAGACGATTGAGGATGAAGAGGTTGGAGTCGGCAGCGCCGCCGTATTCGGCAGTTTCGAAGGTGTTGCTCTCCACCACGAGCAGGGCGTTGTTGTAGAAGCGGCCTATTCGCGCGGCCTCGCGGGCGAGAAGGTCGTGGTCGACGTGTCCGCGCCACTGCGCCACCACCTCGGGGCACGGCCCGGCGGTGAGGACGGCGATGACCGACCAGTCGGCAGCGGCCGAACGACCGCCCACATCAACTGCCACCACATAGCTCTTCTGCTGCGCGGGCATCTCCCACAGGTGTGTGCGGCCCGTGGAGTCGTCGGAGAAGGCCCGGCCGTCGGCACGGACGGCACCTATGCGGAGCGGCGGCAGGCAGGAGGCGCGCAGGCGCTCGACGGCCTCGTTGGCGAAGACACCGCTGCCGGTGTTGGCGAAAGCCTCGGTGTCGTCGGTCGGGAACTCCGCGGCCATCTGGCGTGCCGAGGCATACTCGGCGCGCTTGCAGCGGTACCAATAAATCTGGTCGAGGCAGAGGCCCATGTCCCACAGGCGGCGCTCATAGGCGTTGAGACTCAGGGCAAAAGCCGCGGGGTCGGGAGGGTCGAGGCGGTAGATTTCTATCTCGTGCCAAGCCACGAAGACGGCGTGCTTGTCGCCCCGGCCGTCGCGGCAGCGCAGCCACTCGGTGTGGAAGTAGTTGCCCACGCCGTTGGCCGTCGACTCGACTACCACCAGCGAATAGGGAATGAGGGCTATGGCTCCGCAGACGGCGCGGATGAAGCCCTCGGGTGAACGCTGCTGGGTGCTTGCCCAGAAGGCAGTCTCGCTGAGGTGTGCCATTGAGTAGTCGCTGCCGCGCACGGCGTCCTGGTTCTCGCTGGTGCCGATTGTCACGGTGCAGTCGCGACCGGCGATGCGGCGGATGTTGACCGAGCGCTCGAAGGGCTTGAATTCGGGTTTCTCGGCGTCGTCCCAGAGGTCGGGGGGATAGTTGTCGAGCAGGCGGGAGTAGATGCCGCGGATGGTGGCTGCGGTGTCCTTTACATGGGCGCAGATGAGGGAGTTCCAGTTTCGGCGGTGGCATATCTGAATCCATGCCATATAAATCTGAACCAGTGTCGAGCCGCCCCACTGGCGCGCTTTGAGAACAATCATTCGTATGGGTCTGAGGGCCGTACGGTCGGCCTCGAGGAGGGCGAGCACCTTACGCTGCGGAGCGTTGAGGACGAAGGGCACCAGGAGGCCGGAGGTCTTGTCCTTTATTGTGACGCACATGCGGCACCAGTACTCGAAGTCGTGGCGCATGCGGAGTTGCTTCCACAGCGGCTCGGAGAAGGAAGCTCGAGGGTATTCGGGGTCGTCGAGCATGGCCGCCGGGAGGAAACATTCGCGGGGTGCGTCGGGTGCAACGGGGACGAAAGACAAGGGTGTGCGTCGGCGCTCGCCGCAGCAGCCTTCGCCGGTGAGAGGGTCGTAGGCGGCGCCACGGCGAGCGGCACGGCGGCGCGCGTCTTCTTGGAGGAAGTACTCTGAGGTTTGCATTATTCTATGAGTGTAAAGCTTGATAAAATGTCGCCGCTACGCGGCTTGTGTGCCTTTTGACTGATTTACACGGGCTTACGCCCGTGCCTACAAAAATTTCGCCGCCATGCGGCTTTTTGAGGGTGTTGCAAAACTGTCGTTTTTAGAGTGTTCAGACTGGGCGGGCGCAATATATTGCGCCCCTACTCGTTGCTAATCAGTACTTTGAATAGCGAGCCAAGAATAATTTCTGCTCTATTTTGAGTTTTGCAACACCCTCCTACATTATGCGGGTCAATCTATTGATATATCACCCATTACACAATCATTGGATACTGTGCCGGCGAAGGCGATTTCGAAGGCTCGGGAGGGGCGGAAGAGGCATGGGATGGTGAGGGGTGCGACGACGGCACCCTCGATTGTTGCCGAGCGGACGGGTGCGGCGTTGCGGTCGAAGGCCATGGCCGTGACGGCGAGAGCCGCCGTGACCTCCGAAGCGGCCATGTGCAGGGTGACACGGCTCACGGCCCGGGGCGGCCCGTCGAAGACGATGCGGCGGCGGAACTTCACCATCACCGGCGAGGGCAACTCGCGGGCGAGGACGAAAGTGGCGCTTTCGGAGCGGCCGTAACTCACCCCGCCGACCGACTCGAAGCCCGTGAGTAGCGGCGCCGAGCGGCGGTAGCGTGCGTCGGGAAAACGGAGGGGATAGACGTGGCAGGCGCCGTCGGGCGGGAGGGCCCAGAGCTCGCGGCGCGTGGCGTCGTAGCCCACGGCGACATAGCCGTCGGCATCGTCGAAGGCGCTGACCCTCCCCTGGGGACTAATGGCCAACAGGGCGCCTTCGGCACCGGCCACGGCATAGACCGTGCCCCGGCCGTCGGGCACGAGAGCGTCGGCACGGGCGACGGGTCGGCTGTCGAGGGTGCGCAGCGAGAGCTTCGCCTTGTCGAGGTCGACCACAGCCGAGAGGATGCCGGCACGGGTGCCGAGGATGAAGCGCACGCGCCCGAAGTCCCAGCTCTCGTTGCCCGCACCTCGCGGCGCCATTGCCGTGACGGGCGCCGCCAGCCGCCGGAATACCCTCAGCCCGAGAGGGTCGGCGAGCGGCGCAAAGGCCACGGCGTGGGGGAAGTCGACGTGCCGCACATCGGCCTCGACCTCCTGCACTGCCGAAGCCTCGGCGAGGGGGACGGGTTTGAGCGAGGGCGAAATCCAGAGGGCATGTCGGCCCGAGGCGTCGGGATGCAGTGCGAAGTCGTTGCGGTAGTTCTTGCCGCCGGCATATATAATAAGGTGTATCGACACGGCGTCGGGGGCAGGATAGCTCATGAGCGGGGCAATATGCGATGGCACGCGCCCGGAGAAGGAGGCGCGCGACACGAGGGCCGCACCGTCGGCAAAGCGCACCACCTCTATGGCGCGCCAGTCGCCCTCCTCATTGCCTACGGTGAGCTCCAAGGGGCTGTACCCCGCGAAGCGTATGGCCGAGAGTCCGCTCCACGCCACGGCCTCGGACGACGTGCAGCAGAGGGCGGCGGAGAAGGTATGAGGAACGGAACACATGACCTCCTCGCGTGCGGCGGGCGTGACCCTGGAGGCGAGAGCGGCCCTTAGGCGGCGCATGGACGCCGCACAGTCGGGGTCGGCCCCGCCGTCGAAGCGCAGGGTGGCGTAGCCGCTGCCGAAAGGCAGGGGCACTGTGCGGAACAAGAACTCGATACTGTCGAGACGGGCTAGGGCGCGGTCGACGATGTCGGCCGAGAGGACGTCGCCGCGCCCCGGGAGGCTCACCCGGCAGAAGGGGGCGTCGGTACTGTCGCGCCGTCCGAGGACGGCATTTCCGGGGGCATCGGGGCGGTAGGGGTGGAATAGGGGTGTGAGATATATGCCGACGCTTCCCACACGGGGGTCGGTGCGATCGTCGAAGTCGACGGCAAGACTCCACACTGATGCCGTTAGGTCGTAGCTGCCGATGGTGTGCCTGTCGGCGGAGAAGAGACCGGCAGGCTCGGCGAGCTGTATGCCCGATGAGTGCATGAGGAGAACGGGCGGCCCTACATGGATAAGGCGCTCCTGCCGGTCGTAGTACTTGCAGCGTGCGATGCAGGGCTGCATGAACACACCTGCCTCGGCGCAGCGCGATGCGAGGCGGCAGTAGGCCGACTCGTAGTCGCCGACGATGTCGCGGAGGTCGGCGGCGGACAGGCTTCCGTTGTCGTAGGTGCGCGATAGCGTGCGGTCGCCGACGGAGACGCTCACCGTACCGCTGTCGACGGCTCGGAGTCGCACTGCGGGATATGCGCCGGGGAGGTCGCCTGCAGTTATATCGCCGCGGCTGTCCATGGCAATCCCGACGGGGCCGTCGGCCGTCATTGCCAGGGCACGGTTGGTGCCGAAATGCGCGGCGCAGCGATAATCGGCTGGCAAGGTAGCCCCCACGACGAGGGGGAAATTGCCGGACGAACTTTCGTCGAATGCGCGGAGATGAGTTCCGACGACAGTGACGAGGCGTCGGCGTGTGCCGTCGGCGAGGCGGAAGGCCGTGCGGTGTCCGTTGCCACCGCCATAATCCAAGGTACGGCGTACGGGTGTATGACAAATGCGGCCGTTGATGTCGGTGTCGGGACGGAGATTCTCGGGGATGGCACGGCGGGGCGCGCGGGGAGTGGTAATTGATACTTTCATAGCGGTAGTAATTTATTGTGATGCAAAATTAAGACCGCCGCGAAGGGATTATCCCCGATTTTTTCCCAATGGGAAAAAGTAGGGGTAAAATCGGGGTTTTTAACATATGTGAATTGAATATTTAACACAAATATTGAAATATGGCTGGTGGGAAAATATCACACAGAGGCACAGAGGGGAGTTTGGGAAATGGGGGGGTTGAAGTGTAAAAAAGTGTGGGGAAGTTAAGTTAAAAGTGATGGTTGATTATTAATAAATGCTAAAACTTATATTGAGATAGAATGTGAATGAAAAAATGTTTGTAAGTTTGTAGGTAAAAAGGTGAAAAAGTGCAATTGGAATCACGACGAGTGCACCAGCCCCTTACTAACCTTGAATATATAACCTTGAATATAAAACAAATGAAGTAATTATGAAAAAACAGCTATTTTTACTGTTATTTTCCTTGCTGGCGCTTACGGGCTACGCCCGCGTGGTGACGGGAACGGTCACGCAGGCGTCGGATGGCGAGCCCATCACAGGAGCATCTGTAACGGTTAAGGGCGTCAAAGGGGGCGCCGTAACCGATATAGACGGAAAATACACAATTAACGTTCAGGGCGACAACGCCGTGCTGCAATTCTCATTCGTAGGCATGAAGCCTGTAGAAGAGAAGGTAGGCGGGCGCAGTGTTGTTGACGTTCAGATGTACGAAAACTCCGAAATGCTGAGCGAAGTGGTTGTAACGGCCATGGGTCAGAGCCAGGAGAAATCGAAACTGAACTTCTCGGTACAGGAACTTAAAGCCGACGACGTAACCGCCGGCCAGAGCGCGAACTTCGTGAACTCTCTGCAAGGCAAGGTATCGGGCCTCCAAGTATCGAACGGCGGCGGTTCGCCCAACGCAGCCTCTCAGATTATCATACGCGGCGTATCGTCGGTGAACCCGAGCCAGAGCAACGAGCCACTGTTCGTGGTCGACGGCATGCCTATCCGCGGCGGCGGTTCGTCGATGGCCGACCTCAACCCTGCCGACATCGAGTCGATGTCGGTTCTGAAAGGTGCGGCAGCGTCGGCCCTCTACGGCCAGGAAGGCTCCAACGGCGTAATCCTCATCACCACCAAGAGCGGCAAGGACGGCAAAGTGACCGTAACCGTTAACGGCGGTTGGGAATTCTCGCGCGTAATGGACACCCCGAACATCCAGAACACTTTCATCAGCGGCGCATCGGGCTTCACCAACGTGAACAGCAGCGGCGGCTGGGGACCTCGCCGTCAGGCCGACGACCCCTATTATGACAATGTGGGCAAATTCCTCGGCACGGGCTTCATGCAGAAGTACGACATGACCATCTCGGGCGGCAACGACCTCTTCTCGGCCTACGCCTCGGTAGGCTACATGGACAACAAGGGTGTTGTACCGCAGGACTACAAGAAGAAAATCAACGTGTTTGTGAAAGGCCAGTACAAGCCCTCGAAGCAGGTTAACATCATGCTTTCGACCAACTTCATCGAGACCAAGAGCCGCGCCTTCGGCAACGCCATGAGCTCGATCTACGGCTGGGCCATCAACCGCGACATGAGCGACTATGTGCTTCCGAACGGTCTTCCCAACTGGGCATGCCGCTACGACGACTGGGATATCCTCACGAACGACCAGCGCCTCGACGCTGCCCTCTCGCCCTATTACAGCCGCTACATGGACAAGTCGAACAGCCAGGGCGACCGCGTGATAATCAACGGCAGCATCCAGTACGAACCCATCCACAACCTGACCTTCACCGGCAAGGTCAACTACGACATCTCGAACTCTCAGTACGAGTCGTCGACGCGTCCGCGCTACACTGCAAGCCAGGAAGAATTCGACATGGAGAAGTGGGACAGCTCGCTCGACGGCACCTTCCACGGCCGCATGGGTACATATGTATTCACCCCGTCGCGCGGCTCGCGCTTCACGGCACAGGCCCTGGGCAACTACTACTGGGAAATCAACGATGATTTCAACCTCAACTTCTTCCTCGGCGCCGAATATACCGAGAGCAACGGCCTCAGCGGCAACTTCGGCGGCAAGCACTTCATCCTCGACGGCGACTTCTACTCGTTCAACAACCTTGACAAGCAGTACTTCGGCGTCGGTACCGGCGACTACCAGCTTCAGCTGAACCACTCGAGCTGGAACAAGTACGGCTACTTCGGCGAAATCCGCTTCGACTACAAGAAAGTAATCCAGGTATCGGCCACCGGCCGTATGGACGGCTCCTCGCGCTTCAAACAGGCCAAGGAAACGAACTACTTCTACCCGTCGTTCACCGGCGGTGTGATCTTCACCGAGCTCTTCAAGATTCAGAGCCCCGTGTTCAACTACGGTAAAATCCGCGGCAACTGGGCCAAGGTCGGCAAGGACGGCCCCGCCAACCAGTTCTCCGACAACTACAAGATGTGGACCAACTTCCCCGACGGCGGCTACGGCGTTAACCCGACGCTCTCGAAGGCCATCATACTCGAACCCGAAATGACGTCCACCTGGGAAATCGGCGCCGACCTTCGCTTCTTCCAGAACCGCACCCGCCTGGACGTGGGCTACTACAACACCACCGTCGACAACCAGATTGTTACCGTGCGCGTATCACCTGCCGCCGGCACCATCCTCCAAACCCGCAACGAGGGTTCGGTAGAGAACAAAGGTATCGAAGCTACCCTCACCCAGGAAATCCTCCGCATGAAGGACTTCCAGTGGACCGCCACCCTCAACTTCACCATGAACCGCGGGCGCCTGAAATCGCTTCCGGAAGACGTGAGCGAAGTGACGGTAGGCCAGTACGGCGACATCTTCAACACCGCCTATGTGGGCGAGTCGACCACGGCACTCTCGGGTAAGGACTACATGCGTGCCCCCGACGGGCAGGTACTCATCGACCAGAGCGGCTACCCGCTGATTTCGCCGAAGAAGGACACCTTCATCGGCAACCGCGAACCCGACTGCCTGCTCGGTCTCTCGTCGACCTTCACCTGGAAAGACCTCTCGGTAGGCTTCCTTCTCGACGGTCGCGTAGGCGGCGACGTGGCCAACGTAACCGGCCGCGGCCTTCTGAGCACCGGCATGGACGCCCGCTCGGCCAAATACCGCAACCACAAGATTATCTTCAAGGGCGTGGTAGAGCAGCCCGACGGCACCTACGTGCCCAACACCACTCCGGTGATCCTCGACTCGTCGGTGATGAACAACTACATCCACGCCGTATCGTCGAACTTCATCGAAGACGGCTCCTACCTCCGTCTGAGCTACGTAACCCTGGCCTATGACTTCAGCAACATGATGCGCAAGCTCGGCTCGCGCAACCCGGTGAAGGGTCTTAAGCTGTCGTTCACGGCCCGCAACCTGTTCCTGCTCACCAAGTACTCGGGCGTAGACCCGCAGGTGATGCCGGGAGCCTCGAACGGTGCCGGCGCCATGGGTATCGACAACTACTCGGTACCGTCGCTCCGCTCTTACAACATCAACCTTAATGTATCCTTCTAAAATCCTGACAATCCATGATCAATAAAATAAAAATATTGGCCATAGGAGCACTGCTCGGACTTGCAGGCACGTCGTGCAACGATACACTTGTGGAGAACGTCAATCCGGACGCCGCCCACGAGAACACAGCCCAGCTCGGCCTCCCTGTGCTCTGCTTCTACGCCAGCCAGATCAACTACGACCACGCGGAATACAACGTATACCTGTCGCAGTGCCTCACCACGATGAGCAAGGCCACCACCGGCTCATATCCCTACAAGAACGGCTGGGAGTTCCTCAGCGTTAACCGACACCCGATGTGGCGCCGCCACTTCTACGATATCGGCGTGAACGGCAAGGAGCTCATAGCCAACAGCCAGAAGCTGGGTTCGCCCAACTTCGAGCTCATAGCTCGCACGATACGCCTTATGTCGACACAGCTGACCACCGACGCGTGGGGCGACATGCCACGTTCGGAGGCTTACCTGAACAACTCGCCGAAGTACGACACCCAGGCCTCGATCTACGCCTGGATGCTCGAAGAGGCCGACGAGCTGATACCACTGTTCGACGATCCGGCCTACGGCCTTAACGAGAACAACCAAACCATCACCCAGAGCATGGACCGCATCTATGCCGGCGACATGAGCAAGTGGAAAGGCATGGTTCAGGCGATGAAGGCGCGTATCCTCCTTCGCAACGTGCCCAACATCGACCGCAGCCCGGCAATGCTCCAGAAGATATCCGACGCCGCCCAGGCCGCCATCGACACCTGGCACAGCGGCGACCTCCTCTACGGCGAAATGTTCGGCAACGAGCCGCGCTACAACTACGTGGCCGGCGGCGTGGGCGAATCGGTATGTCCTTGGAGCTCGGCACAGCCCATCATCAACGGTTGGGAAAGCCGCGCCAACATGATGACCACCGCCGTACCGTCGAAGTTCTTCGTTCAGGACTGCATGGGCGTAATCAACCCCGGCGACGAAATGAAGCAGGGCTTCTGGGACAACAACAACGGCTACGGCAACGACCCTCGCCTGTTCCTACTGTTCGTACCTCAGTCGGGCCCCATCTCGCCGTCGATGCCCACCCCCGAGCGCATCATGATCCGCTATCTTGAAAACAACATCGGCGCCGGCGCCACCTACAAGCAGGCCCACTTCCCCAACATGTATGCCGGCGCCTACGCCGCATCCGACGGCTGCTACATACCTCTGTTCACGATGGAAGAGCTCTACTTCATCAAGGCCGAGGCACAGTACTGGCTGGGCAACAAGACCGTGGCCTGCGAGCTCGCCAAGGAAGCCACTAAGATGAACGTGCAGCGCCACCTCGACCGCTTCCTGATGGACAACGAGGGCAAATATCCGGGCGTTGGCAACAAGGGCACCGCCGGCAACGCCGCCAAGGACCGCTTCGACCGCATCATGACCGCGTTCTTCGAGAACGAGGCCACCAAGTCGACCAAGCCCGCGAGCGAGATAGGCAACAAGCACTACTTCTTCGATCCGTCGAACTACACCCTTTCGGACCTGATGATCCAGAAGTACATCGCCATGTACCTCATCCCCGAACAGTGGACCGACCTTCGCCGCTACCACTACTCGAACAACCGCAACAACTACGGCATCGGCGACGCCCAGGAAATCGTATACCCGACGCTGCGCCGCCCCTACAACCTGTATGCAGCGCACTGGATCGACGGCCTGACCATATCGGAGCAGGAGCGCACCTGGGTGCAGCGCTACAACTATGACCCCGAGACCGAAGAGAAGTACAACCACGCCGAACTCGACCGCCTCGGCGCCTCGAAGAACCCCCTGTGGCTCCGCAAGCCCATGATATGGGCCGAAGACTACGGCGTACGCACCTCTCTGACCCAAGAATAAACACGGCGTAGAACCCCAAACAGACAAACAGCAACATTATGAAAATCCGCTATACAAAAGTTATGATTGCCGGCGCCGTGCTGAGCCTCGGAGCCTGCGCCAATCACGACCTCATCCCCGACATTGCCGAAGTAGGCCAGGCCGTACCGGCAGTATACTGGGAAGTAGGATCGACCAGCTGCAAGGCCGGCGACGCCTTCTCGTTCCAGGGCAAGTATACCGTATCGGAGGGCCGCACTCCCCTGCGCTCGGAGGTATGGTACCAAATACTCCGCAGCGACGAGGCATCGGCTTCGGTGAAGCTCGCCGGCGCATCGCTGAGCTACACACAGAAAGTCACCAGCCAGGACACCATGCGCTCGAAGCAGTGCCACGCCGTGTATATGCACGACGAGAACTACTGGAACGGGCACGAATACATCGTTCAGGGCGTAGTGCCCACCTCGCGCACCCTCAGCCCGGTGAGCTGGATCGACGCCCAGACCTTCGACTGGACAACTTTCAACACCTACTATCCGGAAGGGTTCGTAGGCGAGTTCCTGAACAAGATCTACGACTACCTGACGGGTGAGAGCGCCGACAGCTACTACAACGCTCTCCGCAACGTGTATCTGAACTACCCGTTCACCAACGAGCAGTTCGCCGAGGTAGGCCTTCCGCAGCTCGACCTCAGCGGCGACGACCAGGGCACGGCCAACAAGTCGGACGCCTGGTTCGCCACGACGACCGCCGATGACGAGGCCATCACGGGCTACTACTACATCACACTCGACGATGCCGGCAACGCCACCTACAACGAAGTAGCCAAGGACTTCCAGGCACCCGAAGGGATAGTGATCTATCCTGTGTACGAATCGGCCGAATGGGTGTTCTGCCGCTACGACGACAACGCGGGCGCCATCGTGTCGACCGTCCGTCCGGAATGGCTTCCTAAATTCCGCACGCTCATCAGCCACATTCCGTTCCCCGACTGGATCTACGACAGCGCCAACGGCGTGTACAAAGTGGAATTCTCCCGCAAGTATTCGCTCGAAGCCGAATACCGCGCCTACGACAAGGAGACCTCGCGCCTGAACGACGCCACGGCACCCGAATACGAGGGCGTAACGTCGAAGACCGAACAGAAAACCATCGACATCAACTAACCCCCAACCCCGACAATAGCAATGAAACAACTAAAATATATTTTCAGCGCCGTTGCGGCAGGCCTTCTCTTCACCGCGTGTGTTGACAAGGACCCGGAATATCACGAATTCGCGAATCCGGCTGTCGATTTCACCTACGGCATAGACGGTGAAGAATACACCTACGACTTCTATGTGGTGTCGACGGTGCAGTTCAAGAACACCAGCTCGGCCTCGGGCGCCTTCACCTGGGACTTCGGCGACGGCACCACGTCGACCGAGGTGAACCCGGCCCACAAATACGAGAAGGCGGGCCTCTACAAGGTAACGCTGACGCACGAGAGCGAAGGCAGCCGTACCTACCCGCTTCTCATCTACGATATCGTGCCTGTTCTCAGCGTTGCCGAGACATCGACCGACATCATCGAGTTCAACAACACTCTTGTGAGCTTCAACCTGGAGCTTCCCAACCCCGAGAAGCTGCGCGTGCGCTATGAGTGGACCTTCCCCGACGGCACTTTCGGCGAGGACGGCGAACCCCTGACCACCTTCACGGGCTACAGCGACGCCGAAGGCAACATAGAGTACCCGGGCAAGGTTAAATTCGCCAACATAGGCTCGCAGCGCGTTGAAATCCGCACCTATTTCGACACCGAAGGCGAGAACCGCCGCCTGGAAGACGCCTACCTGAACGTGCAGGTCGGCGTTACGGAGCCCGCACCCACACTCTACTACGCCCAGCGCAACGGCAACATCAAGGCCTACAAGCTTCTTGAAAACATCCCCGAAGGCACCAAGGTTCTTCCCTATGATATGGGCGTACCCGCAGGCTCGATGGTGTTCAACATCCTCTACTCCGACGTGACCGTAGCCACCGAAGAGGGCAGCGAGAAGCAGGGCTGGATCTACATCCTCGACGCCGGCAAGCAGTACTACTACGTGAACGACGAAGACGGCGTTCTCGGCGACGGCCGCATCGTGGCCATGCGCACCGACGGCACCAGCGTGAACACCGTGATAACCAACAACGGCGGCGCTGCCTTCCTCGACCCGTTCATCGGCTGCGTATACAACGGCAACATCTACTACACCGACCGCAACACGGGCATTTCGGCCATCAGCGAGCTCGAGCGCGGCGCCGTACAGGGCAAGAAATCGTCGACGGAGCGCGACAGCTACTTCGTTCAGAACAACCTTCTTCCCTACTACGGCCGCGGCCTTGCCTACGGCTCGATATCGTGCGGCCTCTACCGCGACAAGGCCGGCTACTGGTGGTGGGCCAAGAAGTATAACGGCGAAGGCATCTTCCGCTTCAACGACAGCCAGATCTATGCCACCCAGGCCGACGCCGAGAAGGCACAGCTCCCCGGCCCGATCGTACTGTCGTCGCAGCTGATGACCACCTTCACCATCGACGAAGACCGCCAGATGCTCTATGTATGGCGCCGCATGCCCGAATCGGGCTTCCTGGCCTACAAGCTACCGTCGATGAGCGACCGTCTGCAAGCCACCGACAAGCCCGAGGCTTATGTAGCCATGGAAGCCGACCCGGTGAACACCACGGCATCGGAAGGCGTGCACACCACCCAGTTTGCCGTCGACAAGGAGAACGGCCGCGTGTACTTCTGCTTCCGTCCGGACGCAGCCGACAACAGCGGTGTCGCAGCCGGCATCAACTACTTCGACCCCGCCGACAACAAGGTGCACAAATACGGTACCGACAACGACCTCGGCACGGGTATAGTGATCAATCCCAACAAGACAAAACTTTTCTAAACATATAGGAAAGCCCGACAAAACGGGGGCAGGCGGGCACAGCCCTGCCTGCCCCTTGCTTTCCAAATACAAACAGCCATGAAGAAACTTCTTACCCTTGTTCTGGCGGGAGCGCTGACTCTGCCGGCAGCGGGCATCGACTTCGAGGCCCCCATGCCGCAACGCGAGCACCGCGCCATATGGATGTCGCCCTTCCTGAGCGCCACATGGCCCATGGGCGCGATAACGCAGCAGAACGCCGCCGCGCGAAAGCGCCTCATACGCAACAACTTCGCCGAGCTCAAGCGTCAGGGCATAAATGTGGTGTACTACCACGTGCGCGCCAACTGCGACGCGGCCTACGCCTCGAGCTACGAGCCCTATGCGTCGAGCGTGGCGGGCAGCCGCGGCGGCACTCCCGCCATCGACCCGTTCGCCGAAGTTGTGGCCGCCGGCCATGAGTACGGCATCGAGGTCTACGCCTGGGTGAACCCCTACCGCTATTCATCGGGAGGTACCTACGGCGCCGGCGAGCGCAACTATGAGAACTCGCATCCCGAGTGGCTCATCCGCCAGACAAAACAGATAGTGCTCAACCCGGGCATACCCGAGGTGCAGGACCGCATAGAGGCCATCATCACCGAGATAGCCACCAACTACGACATCGACGGCATGATTTTCGACGACTATTTCTACACGTCGTCGACGCCGCTCACGGCCGACGCCGAGACCTTCGCGGCCTACCGCGCCGCCGGCGGCACAATCAAGGACCAGGCCGCCTGGCGCCGCGAGAACGTGAACGAGACCGTGCGGCGCGCGCGCGACGCCGTGAAGAAGGCAAGGCCCTACGCGGTGTTCTCCATCGGCCCGGCCGGCCGCATATCGCCTCCCAATGTGACCGACTACGGCCTCGACCCGGCGCCCTACGGCGACATGAACTACGACGAGCTCCACGCCGACTGCCTGCACTGGCTCGACGAGGGCTGGCTCGACTTCCTCTCGCCGCAGGTCTACTGGGTGAACTACTTCAAGGGGCTGGTGGAATGGTACTCGAAAGCTCTCGACCGCTTCGACCGCCACAACTACACGAGCGTTGACTGCTCGCGCCTGTCGGACAACAGCGCCGACATCTACCTCGGTGAAATCGACTACATGCGTCAGAACATGCGTCCCGAGGAGAACGGCGTGGTGTTCTTCGACTACGGTGCCTACATGGGCTACTACGAGACCTACGGGGGAGAGCGCCTCAAATGGGGCGACATTCTTGCGCGCACGGCTTTCCCCACGCCCACGCTGCAACCGCTGCAGCCCTGGCGCGCCAAATACGCCCCGGCATATGTGACGAACCTGGCCATGAGCGGCGAGGAGCTGACATGGACGGAGCCGGAAGGCGTGGAGAACCACCGCTACGCCGTGTACCGCGTGCCGGTGCAGGAGGTGGAAACCTTCACGGGGCAGCGCGAGTATCTGCTCGGCGTGAGCTACGCGCCGTCGTACAAGCCCGAGGGTGAACTGACCGACGACTCGGTGTATGCCGTGTCGGTCTACAACCGCTACGGCTATGAGTACGCGCCGGTATTCATGCAGGCGATGAAGGCCCCCTCAAAGCCCGTGCTGACGGCCCCGAAGGGCGAGGCCATCGACCTTTTCGACTTCAAGTGGGAAGCTCCCGCCGGACGGTATATCGTGGAGGTGGCGCGCGACGCAGCCTTCACCGACGTTGTGGCCATGAAGGAAACGACGGCGCGGAGCATAGCGTCGACGGACGTTGCGAGCCTCGACGCTGACGGCAGTTACTACTGGCGCGTTCGCGTGCTCACCGGCGGCGGCGAAGCCGTGAGCGATGCCGCCGAAATCCAGCCCTCGCGCATAGCCTTCACGCAGCCTGCGGCCGGCGAGAGCGGCGTTGACTGCCGCTCGCCCAAGTTTGTGTGGACGGCCGCCGAACAAGGCACCGACTATGTATTGGAGATATCGAAAGGCCGAGATTTCCTCACCATAATCCACCGCGCCGAAACGCAGTCGGCCGAGTACACCATGCCGCCGATGACGCTCAGCAGCGGTATAACCTACTACGCCCGCGTGAAGGGTACGCGCAACGGCGCCTCGTCGCTGTCGCCCACGCTTGTGTTCAGCACGGCCGACCGCAGCGACTACGAGGCTCCCGCCTTCGTCACTCCGAGTGCCGACGGCGCTACCTTGCACTCCAACGAGGGCATCACGGTTGCACCGTGGGAAGGCCTGAGCACTGTCACGGTGCAGGTGTCCAACTCGACGTCGTTCCCGTCGCGCTCGGGCACGACATCCATTCCGCTCAACGACTTCGCCACTTCCACACGCCCCATGGGCGAGGTGAAGCTCTCGGGCAAGGCTCTCGTCGACGGGCAGACCTACTACACGCGCGTGCGCGGTTCGTATATGCTCATCGGAGCGGCTGGCGCCAAGTACACCGAGTACGGCCCCGTGCGCAGTTTCGTATACAGCGCCACCGCCGGTGTCGAGGCTCCGGGAGCCGAGGCCGATGCAGTGCGCGTTGAGGGCGACGTGCTCTATCAGGGCGCGGGATGCACGGCGTCGGTCTACGACGTTGCCGGCCGCCTCGTGCTCAGCTCCTCCGCCCAAGAGGTATCGCTTGCCAAGCTCCCCGCCGGATGCTACATAATCGGCGTGCGCGGCGCGAACAATGCCACCTTGAAGATTGTTAGATAAACAGACTTCCTCCATGCCTACCGGGCAGGCAGTCGCTCGCGGGCGTTCTGCCTGCCCCGATTTTGAGATTACACGCTTATGAAAAAGTTGATTTTGTGCATTGCGCTACTACCGCTTCTGGCCGCCTGCGGGGGCAGGAGCGTACCCTCCGACTACGACTCCGCCACCTGTACCGACCTGTCGGTGCGCATCGAGCGCCGCGACAGCCTCACGCAGTACGACTACGCCTGCATCATAGCCCAAAACCGCGCTATCCTCGAGTACCTCGTGGAGCGTGCCGGCGACATCGACCAGCTCCCCGACAGCACGCGCTACAACGCCTGGCGCGAGCTCCTCGCCGAGCCCGAGTACCTCGAGCGCTTCGGATATATGTTCACCCTCGGCTCAGCCCTCTACAACGCCGACATCGAAGGCCTGCTCGACGACGACAACAGCCGCGCCTACGCCGAGCTCGACACCTTCAACCACCGTCTGGCCACTCTGGCCGACCGCTTCTGACGCCCAAGCCAGTGAGGGGGTGTTGCAAAACGCACGGTTTGTAGGGAACATCGCTTTGCGATGTCTGGTTAATGCATTGGTAATCAGACAGACATCACAAAGCGATGTCCCTACATTTCGTTGACAATCGACCTTTGCGACAC
The DNA here is from genome assembly GCA_902475285.1 of uncultured Porphyromonadaceae bacterium. GTDB lineage: Bacteria > Bacteroidota > Bacteroidia > Bacteroidales > Muribaculaceae > CAG-873. The sequence continues at coordinate 307 of CABRZA010000021.1, read as the reverse complement.
GCCCCCGCAAAGCCGCGTAACGGCGACATTTTTGTAGGCACGGGCGTAAGCCCGTGTAAATCAAAGCAAAAGGTGGTTGAGCCGCGTAGCGGCGGCACGATAATCCGAGCGGGTGTGAACCCGCTCGCTTTCGTCAACGGAAAATACGGTGGTTGTCGAGCGGGTTCACACCCGCTCGGATAGTTCGCTCCTCAACTCCGGCGCCCCTGTCGATATTTCGGTATGGAAATCCGACGGCTCTATCCTGGAACTGCGTAACGTCATTTCACTGCGTTACTCGTTCTACGGCGGCTGGAAGAACGTAAAG
>CABRZA010000020.1 GCA_902475285.1 uncultured Porphyromonadaceae bacterium | reverse complement strand
ACTTTTGCACAAGGAAACACAGCCTGCGGGCTCCTTGAATCGAAAAAAACAACTGATGTCAGATACCCTTTAACGGACGACTATTCATGAAAACAGACCTTAGCAGTCAGATTAAGCTCGACAGAATTCCGCGTCGCTATTACAATCCCGACACAGAAGTCGAACTCACCGCGCTGCGTCGCAAAGAAAAAATCGACACACGCGTGTTTGAAACTGCCGACGATGGCGCAGATTTCCTCGCCGGCGAGATTGTGAAATACATCAAGCGCTACACCGAACGCAAAGGAAAATGCGTCATCGCTCTCGGCGCCGGCCAGAGCACGCACCGCGTCTACGCCGCACTCCTGGCGCTCTACGCCAAGAAGGAAGTCGACTTTTCGAAAGTCGTGGTGTTCAACATCAGCGAGTTCTTCCCGCTTAATCCCGAAGGACCGTCCACCCTTGCCCTTCTTAAAGAAGTGTTCCTGAGCAAGACCAACATCAAGCCCGAGAACATCCATTCGATAGATCCCACGGCTACCAAAGAGCAAATCAGCGACTACTGCCAGGCCTACGAGCAGCAGATAGCCGACGAAGGCGGTATCGACGTGGCCCTCTGCGAGATCGGTCCCAAAGGCTGCATAGCCTTCAACGAGCCGGGCAGTCCCGCACTGAGCTACTGCCGCATGGTGCTCCTCGGCAACGAGCAGCGCCACGCCATAGCCAAGAACTATAAGGTCGACGACGCTCCCACAACCGCCGTGACCCTCGGCATGGCCGACATCGCCGGCGCTCACCGTGTGCTCACTATGGCATGGGGCGAAAACAGCGCCGAAGTGATAAAGAAGACCGTAGAGGACGAGCAGACCTCCTCCGTACCCGCATCGGCTCTTCAGGAGCATCCCCATGTGAAGCTCGTAACCGACCTCGGCGGCGCCGAAGAGCTCACCCGCATAAGCAAGCCCTGGGAGGTGACCTCCTGCGAGTGGACCGACAAACTCATCCGCCGCGCCATCGTATGGCTCTGCCACGTCACCGGCAAGCCCATCCTCAAACTCACCGACAAGGACTACAACGACTGGGGCCTCGGCGAGCTTCTGGCACTCTACGGCTCTGCCTACAATGTGAACATCAAGATTTTCAACGACCTCCAGCACACCATCACCGGCTGGCCCGGCGGCAAGCCCGGTGCCGACGACACCTACCGCCCCGAGCGCGCCAAGCCCTATCCCAAGCGAGTGATAGTGTTCTCGCCGCACCCCGACGACGACGTGATATCGATGGGCGGCACGCTCAAGCGCCTCGTCGACCAGCACCACGACGTGCATGTGGCCTACGAGACATCGGGCAACATCGCCGTGGGCGACGAGGACATGATGCGCTACTTCCTGATGATGGACAAGATCGCACCTATGTTCGGATTCGACACCGACGGCTACAAGAAGCTCTCGGGCGAAGTGCACGGCTTCGTGGCCAACAAGAAGGCCGGCGACACCGACATCTCCGACATACGCGAAATCAAGACCATGATTCGCCAGGCCGAGGCTACCATCGCCTGCAACTACATCGGCGTGAAACCCGGCAACATCCACTTCCTCCGCCTGCCCTTCTACGAGACCGGCACAATCAAGAAAGGCGACCTCTCGGAGCGCGACGTCGACATCGTAAAGAATCTCCTTGAAAGCGTCAAGCCCCACCAGATTTTCGTGGCCGGCGACCTCGCCGACCCCCACGGCACACACAAGGTGTGCACCGACGCCGTCCTCGCCGCCATCGACGAGCTTAAAGACGAACCCTGGATGGCCGACTGCCGCATATGGATGTACCGAGGCGCATGGGCCGAATGGGAAATCGACCACATCGAGATGGCAGTGCCCATCAGCCCCGAGGAACTCCGCTTCAAGCGCAACTCTATCCTCAAACACCAGAGCCAGATGGAGAACGCACCCTTCCTCGGCGACGACGACCGCCTCTTCTGGCAGCGCGCCGAAGAGCGAAACCGCGCCACCGCACAGCTCTACGAGGGGCTCGGCCTTGCCTCCTACGAGGCTATCGAGGCTTTCGTCGAATACCATCCCATACGATAATTCTGTCGTCTGACAGTTAAACCAATAGGTCAAACAGGTCGTAGGCGGAAGTCTTTCCGCCCGTCCTGTTTGACTTTTTCATAAATCACAAAACCGTATGAAACAACATTTACTCTTTCTGTTGGCGGCGGCGCTGGCAACAACGGCACAGGCAGGCGCCCTACAATGGAATCTTCAAGGCAAAACCTTCGACGTCGATACAGTCTATCATGCCAAGATAGGCCCCGGCACCACTCAGACCTCACTCGTTCTCTCGGGCGCTTCCGATCTTAGGGTGTTCTATACCACAACCGATATATCGGTACCCTATACCGATCTCCGTGTCACCAAGGGCGGCGGTATGCTCAACGGCGTGGCAACTCTATCAAACATGTATAAAAGCGCCGACAAGCCCGGCGCCCACTATTTTGCCGGTGTCAACGCCGACTTTTTCGGCGGCACGCGCCCCATAGGCAGCGTGGTGGTCGACGGCAACACAATGTATGCCTACAACAACGGATGGGATAGCTTCTACCGCACCGCCGACGGAGCCGTCGGCCTCGGTCGCGTCAATTTCCACGGCACCGCCACGTCGGCCACTGGTTCGTATGGCATCACCGGCATCAATACCGACCGTGGCGAACAGGCACTTGTACTATACAACCGCTTCCGTGGCGCCACAACGGGCACCAACACCTACGGCGCCGAGCTGCGCGTAGAGCTCCTCGAAGGCAGCATAGGCTTTACCGGCCGGGCGCGCGTGCGCGTGGCGTCGGAGCTGACGTCCACAGCCCTCAGCCTGTCGGGCGACCAACTCGTCCTCTCGGGCCACGGCGCCGGCAAGGCCTTCCTCGAGACGCTCGCCGTTGGCGACGAGCTCACCCTCACCTTCGATTCCGACATCCCCGGCGGTGCCTCGCTCTCGCAGCTCGTGGGCGGTTGCCCGGTGATACTTTCCGACAACGTCACCCTCGACACCCAGGGTGCCATCGACCACCTTGTGGCCAACCATCCCCGCACGGCCGTGGGCTACGACGCCACGGCCACAAAAGTTGTGATGCTGGTGGTCGACGGCCGCTCGCAGATTTCGAAGGGCTGCACATCGCGCATGCTCGCCGACATCATGCGCCATGTGGGCTGCACCGAAGCCCTCAACTTCGACGGCGGCGGCTCCACGGAGCTCTACACTCCTCATCTGGGCATACGAAACGTCCCCTCCGACGGCCGCGAGCGCACCGTGACAAACGCCCTCTGGGCCGTATCGACAGCCCCCGCCGACACCGAAGTGGCCGAGCTGGCTTTCGAATACCACACCACCTTCACCACTCCCCGCTACGGCTACTTCACCCCGCGCATCTACGCCTATAATAAATACGGCGACGTCATCTCCACCGACTTCACCGACTATACCCTGAGCTGCCCCGAGGCCCTCGGCGAGATTGTGGCCGACGGCAAGTCGCTCTTCGCCTCCGGCTCGGGCATACATGTGCTCACGGCAAGCTACGGCGACGTAACTGCCACCATTCCCGTCGAAATAGGCAGCAAGGAGCCGATGTTCCTCAAAGACAATGTTATGGTCGACAACCATCGTGAATATACAGTCGAGGTCGGCGCCGAAGTTCTCGGCTCGATTATGAAAATCGACAACTCGGCCCTGACGTGGACTTCCGACGACCCGTCGATAGCCACCGTCGACGAGCAGGGCCGCGTGCGCGGCGTGGCCGAAGGCACAACCATCGTCCGCGGCAGTGTCGATGCCTTCACCGGCGCCCTCACCGTGAAAGTGGAGATACCGCAGAGCCGCTACGAGGCAATCGCTCCTCTCGACGATGCTGCTGCCTGGGACCTCGGCAAGGTGGGCCTCAACAGCGCCTCCGTAGCCGCCGCTCCCGACGGCCTCCGGGTGGACTACAACGTGAAGAGCACCCGCTCGGCCAACTTCACCCTGCGCTACGAAAAAGTTCTCCGCGCACTCCCCGACTCGGTGCGCGTGGTGTTCAGCTGCGCCGACGGCGACGTAAAGAGCCTCATCCACGGCATATCGGCCAATGGAGGCCGCACCACTCCCGGCACCATCAAACTCGATGCCCCGGGCGAGAAGACAGTAGTCCTCATTCCTATGAGCGATATTCTTGACACCGAGGAATTTGCCAACTATCCTGCCACCTTCCACTACATCAAGTTCGACCTCGCTCCCGTTGCCGGCATCGACAAGCAGCTCACACTCCATGCTCTCGACGCCGTATACACCCACCTCTCGGCAGGTGCCGGCGTAGCCGACCTAACCGATGACTCCCAAGCCGTGCGCCTCGTCCGCCACGGCGACGCCATAGAACTTCTCGGAGCCGAAGGCCCCGTCAGTGTCGTCAACGTAGCCGGCGTCGAAGTCCTCCGCAGCGCCTCTTCCGTGCTGAGCACCGCCTCCCTCCACCCCGGTCTCTACATAGTCCGCACCCCCGCCTCAGCCCACAAACTCCTCATCCACTGATAGTCAAAATACACAAAACAACTGCGTCCAGACACCGGGGCGCAGTTGTTTTGTGTGATTAGACGTCAGCGGGGGCGGAGGGTGATGCCTCGCCATGTGATTTCGTTGCGCTTGGGGTTGTAGGTGAGGATGGCGGTGCCGGTCACGTCGCTGCCGTCGGCGAGGCCGTCGGCTATGTTGCTGGAGTCGATGTAGGTGTCGCCGACGAAGCCGAACGAGGCTCCGGGGCGCATGCGCAGACGTCCTTCGATTTTCTTGAAGAGTATGTTGGCATATGACGCTACGTCGGTTACTTTTTCGATGGTTAAAATTTTGGCAGGCCCTTCGGGTTTGGTCTTGTCGAAGCGCACGAGGTAGATGTTGTTTTGAGCAATGCGCCCTTTCATGCCTCGTGGAAAGAAATATCCGTTTTTCTTATCCTCGGTTACAAAATGGCATATGTTTTTATCGGGATTGAAGTGCGTGATGATGATTGCCGTCTTGGGCATGTCGCAGTATAGGAATGCTTCGGAGTCGGCCAAATGATCGCGGTAGAAATCCTTGTTCGATTCCGGCGCTTCGGCGTTCTGATACCACTGTTGGAACCGCATGTCGTTGGCTTCGGTGGGTATACGCCAGCCGAGTGCGGTGTAGGTTTGGCTGAGAAGGCGTATTTCGCAGCGGGCGTTTCCGTCGTGGCCGAGCTCGTGCATGAGGCGTGCTGTCTTCAACCGCAACTGCCCGAGGTATTTTTGCTCGGCGCGGCACATCAGGGCGCGGCAGCAGCACGATAGCTGTATCTCGGGGTCGTCGGTTGTTTCGCTGAGGACGTCCCACACCCAGTAGTCGTTCTTCTTGCGCTGCACGAAGGGGCGTATGGCCTCGAAGGCATCCTTCTTGCGGTCGGCGGCGAGGAGGATGCGTGCACGGTAGTAAAGGGTGTACTGGTATTGGGGGTGCGTGGCGTCGAGCCATTCGGTCCATGTTAGGAAGTGGTCGACCTGCCGCTCGTCGGCCTGTCCGCGCTCTATGCGGGCGTTGAGGGCGCGGAAATAGGCCGAACATATGCGGTCGGCCAGGGCCGGTATCTTGTGTCCGTTGCCTGTGTCGATGGGCTTGTAGTCGTCGGGGCGAAGGTTGTCGACGTCGAACCAGTCGATAAAATCGGCGAAAGGTTCCCATGGGGCGTTGAGGCTGGCTTTCACTTTCACGAAAGTGTCGGCGAGGAGAGAATAATACTTATCCGGCCTGATGAAATTGAGTTGTCGAATCACAGCGAAGATTTGCGAGGCTGTGTCGGCGAGCTGGGCGTTGCGGTTGCCGAGGGCTTTGAAAAGGACGTGGATATCCCAAATGAAGCGGTTGTGGATGTTGCTCTCTCCCACATCTTCGAGGCTGAGTTGCGGCAGGAGGGCGAAGGTTTCGACAAATTTTGCTGCGTCGACGGCCTTTGCGGCGAGCTCGCAGCGCGATTTGCAGCACCATGCCATGGCAATGCGCACGTCCTTGTCGTCGGGATATTCTTCCAGACGAAGTTTGCACTCGGAAAAAGCTTCTTCCACGTTGCCGTCGCGGCGCAGTTGGTTGATTTCGACTAAGCTTTTCATAGTTGTATCATACGAATTTTTGGCGGAAAGCTTCGAGCTTGGCGTCGTCGGCGCCGAGCGAGCTTGCGAGTTTCATATAGGTATAGATTCCTTTGTCGTTGTAGTAGAGGCCGATTTTGGCCAGCCCCGAAGCCTGAACATGGAACACGTCCTGATAGTGCTCGTGGGTGATGTCGAGCAGGCGTATGTCGAGTTCTGCCAATATGGCCTTAATGTGTGCGGCGAGCTTCTCGGCGAAAGGGCGTTCGGGGCATGCGAAGGGCACGTCGGCTGGCGCCAGCGAGTCGGCTATCACAGTATTGGTCAGGGCGCCCAGCTCGTCGTTGTTGCAGCTCACGGTCTGCACGCGGTCGCTGTAACCCTTGGTTTTATACCATAGAATATATGAGGCTCGGTGCCCGTCGGTGTCGGTGAAGGTCACGCGGTGCTGATAGTCCTTTGAGAGGTCGTCGGTGGCGGTGAGACCGGCGCGAGAGGCGAGGGCTTCGATGCGCTCGAAGCGTGCCTTGCGGAAGTCGCTCCCGGGTGCGGCATAGATGCTGGTGCGTATGTTGCCGGAGCGCTGGATGGGCTCGACCGTCATGCGGCTGATGTAGGTGTAGTCGGGCGAGCGGAAATGCCACAGCCGTCCCGATGCGCGTGTCAGGGCCGTGTATGCCCAGCGAAAATAGTTCTCGTTGGCCGTGCCGCCGTAGCGGAACATGTCGACGAATACGTTCTCCCACTCTCCGCCCTGCGCCTTGTGGCATGTCATGGCGTAGCCGTACTTGCAGATGAGGGCGTTGTAGAAGGGGTCGTGAAGCAGAAGGCGGATATAGTCGGCGTATATTTCCTTCTGGTCGTCGGTGAGCGCTTCCTTGCGGCCGATGGCTTTTCTGACGGAAGGTAGGGCGTCTTTGATTTTCGACGGCAGGCGTTTCTCGAAGTCGACGCGCAGGGCTCGTGCCGTTAGGCTGTCGATTGCTCCGTGCGGGTCGTCGAGAAAGTTGTCGAGCAGAATCACGTCGAGCGTCACAGGCCCCTCGGCATTGCGGTAGGCGATGGTCACCTTGCGGAAGCACAGGCGCACGCCCACGGTTCGTTCTTTGTCGAGCTTCACATTCACGTTGTGTACCCTTACATCGTTCTCGCAGGCTTTGACCTGCACGATGTTGCCGTTGAAGAGCTCGTGGCCGTAGGCATAGTTGTTGCGCGCCACCATAAGCATGTCGCCGGCAAGGAGCCGCGGCGCGTCGGCGCCGAAGTAGTGGCGGCGCACCGCGATGTTGTATTCCAGTGCCTGGCGGTTGCTGTATGTTATTACGGCGGCCTTGGGCGACGGTTTTTCGGTGCTGAGGGCGTAGTATGGATCGAGGAGGCCGGCGTCGGCGCGCTTGGTGTCGGTGCCGGAGGCGAGGGTGAATTCGGCATAATCGGCGTCTTCGATGCTTTGGCGCAGACGTGTGGCGTTGGCGAGCATCACACTGCCGTCGCTCTGGCGAAGTACCTCGCGAAGAGTGCAGCCCGTAACCTTGCAGCCATAAGTTGCGTGGAGATATCCCTCGTCGAGTGCAGGAGAGAAGTTCATGTCGACCGGCGGGAGCTGGGCGTGGTCGCCAACGAAGACTATCTTACGGCCGTCTGCGTAGCTGAAAAGGTCGCTCAGCAGGCGCCCCGAGCCGAAGCTGAATGCCTCGTTGTAGTTGAATGCGTCGGAGATCATCGACGCCTCGTCGACGAAATATACCGTGGCGCGCTCGTCGTCGTTGCTGCATAGCTCGAACTGCGCGTGGAGCCCCGTGTCGGCTCCCTCTGCGCCGGAGGCCGACTTTATAACCTTCAGGGAGTAGATGGCGCGGTGGATGGTTGAGGCTGCGTGTTGCGTCTTCTGTGCTATGATGTATGCAGCGCGTCCGGTGGGCGCCATGAGGACGCTTTTGCGCTTCCGGGCGGTTAGATAGCGCATAAATTCCGTCACAAGGGTAGTCTTACCCGTGCCTGCGGCGCCACGGAGAACGAACACTTGTGCCTCTCCATCAAGAAAATCCCTGAAAGAGGCCACGGCCTCGCGCTGTGATGAAGTAAGTTGAAGCATATGCAACGTAGATAGTATCTTTATTTAATACGCGCTTTTTCAATTTTGTAAACAGATTGAACATATAAAAAATGTAAAAAAACTGCGTCCCGGGGCGGGGCGCAGTTTTTTGTGGGGGAGGGGAGCGGTGGTCAGCGCACGAGGGTCTTGCGCGACTTGTTGCCTTGGCGCACTATATAGATGCCGGGCGCGAGGTGCGAGGCGTCGACTTCGATGCCCTGGAGGTTGTAGTAGCGTGCTGCGGAGGTGTCGCTGTCGGCGGCCACGCCTTCGATACCTGCGCTGAACTTCTCGTAGTCGGAGAACTCGGCCAGGATTTCAAACTGCATCACATTGTCGTCGGTGTCTTCGTCGTATACCAGCCGCGAGGTGACGTAGGTGAGGGGATAGCCGTAGGTCTCGTCGTAGGTGAGCACGCCTTCGAGGCGGCCGGTTTCTTCGGTTATCATGTCGCCCACGCGGTCGGGGTACGATTCGACGTTGGATATCAGTGTGGTGTAGCCGTAGGCGTCGTACATAGTGATGTCGGTGTAGCTTTCGGTATGCACGTCGCCGTTCTTTTCCTGCGAAAAAGTTTCCACGAGTTTGTTGCTGCCGTTGGCGTCGAGGTAAGTGACCTCAATCGTGGCGGTGGTGTTCTCCTGGTTCTGCACTTTACCGGTGCGAACCGACTTGAAGCCGTTCTCGGTATATTCGGTCGTTAAGTCGACGTCGTTCTCGGGGTCGACCATATGCGCCGATTTCATTCGGTTTGCGCCGGTGGTGAAGTTGGTTATTTCGGTTATCTGGCCGTCGGTTTCTTCCCACACGATGTCGGTGATGGTGGCCGACGTGCGCCAGAAATAGTTGCTGCCGTCGTAGTCGAGATTTTTCTGCTCTATGCGGCATGCCTTGCCGTCGTCGCCGTATTCCACCACAAGCTGTATGGTAGGGTCGAAGATACCCATGAAGAGCACGGCGGTCTGTACGGCAGTGATGTTGCCCTTGTCGTCGCGTGTGATGGTGCGCTCCCAGTTGTTGCCTATCTGGGCCCAGTCGTCGTTGCGCCAGAACCACTCGTACTTCGCCGTGACAAAGTCGGTGACAATCGGGTCGTAGCCGTTCTCTTTCTTGGAAGAGTTGTAGTATACCTGGCCGTCCTGGCTGAGATATTTCATCTCGCCGACGCGCATGCCGTTGGCGTCGTAGGTGTTTTCGGTGAGTATGTACTCCTGAGTGTCGAGGTCCTTGAAAATTTCTCGTGTGGTGAGACCTCGGTCGTTGTAGGTCATGGTGTATGACTCGATGGCCACCCAGTCGCCTTCAAACCATTCGCTGATATTCTCGTGCTTGGCGCGCCATGTCACGGCGTCGGCGTTGCGGGCGGGTGCGCGGTGCAATCCGGCCTTGTTCTGAAATACGGCAACGGATGAAGGCTCGTGTCGGAAGCGTGTGGCGGCCGTGGCGTCGGCCACGCCGGTGCCTACTGCAAGAAGTGCGGCAAGTGCCGCTATTTCGGTCCTGAACATGATAGAAATAAAGTGGAAATGGTAAATTTTGTGCAAAATTATACACTTTTTGCCGTATGTGCAACCTTTTTGCCTTGAATGTACTTGGTGACATTGCGCATTTCGGACGGAATGTGTATTTTGTCGGCAAAATCGAACATCAAATGAAAGTCAGCAACCGTGTTAAGCGCAACTTGGCGCTTGTTCTTATTGTGATAGGCTGCATGTGTATAGCCGGCCGCGCATGGGATGTGGCCATGGAGCTGTCGTCGAAGATGGCACGGTTCAATCTCGCCGGCATCGTCATCATCACGGGTGCCTGCGTCGACAATTTCCTTATCTACCGTCGTCGCATCAAGCGCGGCATACTCTTCGGCCGCGAGTGAGTTTTTGCGCCGTTACGGCGCACGGCAATATCGTTCTCTTGCCTTCGACAGGCGCCCGAATGCACTCTCGGCGCCGTCGGGGGCGCTTTTTTGTCGGTTTTTTCGTTTTTTTCTTGTTTCTCAAATTTTATTCGTATTTTTGTGCTGAATTTGATTGAGAATGCGTAAATGACAATGATTCCCGACTGTTTCAAGCGCTTTTCCACGCCCTGTGGTGTGGCCGCCGGCCATAACCGGTCGAGGAAACTCGACGACATTCTCCCGATCCTCCATTCATAGCCAATATTAAAACCGCACTAATACATGAAACAACAACGTGACTTAAGCTTTTGGAAGCTGTGGAACCTCAGTTTCGGCTTCTTCGGAGTGCAGATAGCCTATGCTCTGCAAAGCTCACAGGTGAGCCGTATATTCTCCACTATCGGTGCCGACCCGCACGATTTGAGCTACTTTTGGATTCTTCCCCCTCTGATGGGTCTTATTGTGCAGCCGATTGTAGGCTCGATGTCCGACCGTACCTGGAACCGCTTCGGCCGCCGTCTTCCCTACCTCCTTGTCGGTGCGCTTGTTGCCATCATAGTGATGTGCTTCCTTCCCAACGCCGGCTCGCTCGGTCTCTCCATATCGAGCGCCATTATTTTCGGCCTCATCATGCTCATGCTCCTCGACACCTCCATCAATATGGCAATGCAGCCCTTCAAGATGCTTGTGGGCGACATGGTGAACGAGCGCCAGAAAGGCAAGGCCTACTCCATACAGTCGTTCCTCTGCAATGCCGGTTCCGTTGTCGGCTATGTGACTCCCTTCGTGCTGGCATGGTTCCTGAGCAACACCGCTCCCGCCGGCGAGGTGCCCCCCACCGTTACCTGGGCATTCTATATAGGTGCCATCATCCTGGCTGCGTGCGTGGTGTATACCTTTGCCAAGGTCAAGGAGATGCCCCCGGCCGAATACGCCGCCTTCCACGGCATCGACACCGCCAAGGAGGCCGAGAAGCCTTCCGAAAACTGGTTCAAGCTCCTCGTGAAGGCTCCCAAGGTGTTCTGGACGGTCGGCCTTGTGCAGTTCTTCTGCTGGGCAGCATTCCTATATATGTGGACATATTCGACCGATGCCGTAGCGCTCCAGGCCTTCGACGCCCCCTCGATGCAGACCGTGACCGGCGTGACCATCGACGGGCAGAGCTACGACGACAAATTCATCTTCAACAATGAGCGTCCCGTGATTCAGAACGGCCGCATCGCCCTGGCCGGTATCGAGGTCGACGGCGAGTTCACCCGCCCCAACACCGTGGTGCTCGACGGCGACACTCTCATCGCCGGAGGCAAGGTAGTGATGGCAAACGGCATCGAGAAAGTGGCACCCCATGCCGCCGTCCTCGCCCAGGCGGGCGCTAAGCTCAATGTCGACGGGCAGGATCTCCTCCTCACTCAGGGCGCCGTCACCGTCTCCGAGCTCGAGCTCGTCGAGCCCGGCACCAAGCTCACACTCGCCCATATCGCAAACCTCGACCACGGCACCGGCGCCTACGTCCTCGACCAGACATCGGAGCTTCCCGCCGTGAACTCGCCCGAAGAAATCATCCTCAACTACCGCACCGTGCTCAACCCCGCCACGTCGCAGTATCAGAACGCCGGCGACTGGAACGGCATCCTCCTCGCCATCCAGGGCCTCGCCGCCGTCCTCTGGGCCATCGTCCTGGGCAGCATACGGCGCCGCAAGCTCTTCTATTCGCTCAGCCTCCTCATCGGCGCCGTAGGCTTCATTTCGGTATACTTCATCCACAACCAGTACGCCCTCTTCGTTAGCTACGCCCTCATGGGCTGCGCCTGGGCCGCTATGCTCGCCATGCCCTTCACCATCCTCACCAATGCTCTCTCGGGCGGCAACATCGGCACCTACCTGGGCCTCTTCAACTGCACCATCACCGTGCCCCAGATAGTTGCTGCTCTCTGCGGCGGTCTCATCCTCCACTGCATACCCGCCGCCTCCAACGGCGCACCCTTCACCGTAGGCATGCTCGTAACCGCCGGCATACTCCTCCTCCTGGGTTCCTGCACCGTATGGATCATCCGCGAAACCTACGGCTCGAAAGCCGCCGCCGAATAATCCCCGCACCCCACAACAACGAGGCCGCACCCACCCCGGGCGCGGCCTCGTTGCATTTCCGCCTTCGCCTCTTGAATACACCTGCACGCACTGCCGCAGCATTACTCCTCAGTGCCGAAAATCCTTCGCACGATTTTGGACGAAATATTTGTGTATCAGACGGGATTTTGTTACTTTTGTGGTCGAAAAGCGGGCGCGCCTTTCGTCGCGCCGCGCCGAACCTTGAATCAATACGCTATCACCCCGTATATTACACACAATATCATATATCGATATATCTAATTTTTTATGGCAGAAAATAGAGAAAGATTATTCGACCAGTTTCCTCCGGTGACCTACGACGAGTGGCGAGCCAAAGTAGAAGCCGACCTCAAAGGCGCCGACTTCGACAAGAAGCTGGTATGGCGCACCAACGAGGGCTTCAACGTACAGCCCGTCTACCGCGCCGAAGACATCGCCGACCTCAAAACAACCGATTCGCTCCCCGGACAGTTTCCCTACGTCCGCGGCACACGCACCGACAACGACTGGCTCACACGCCAGGACATCGTGGCCGAAACCGCCGAGGAAGCCAACGCAAGCGCTCTCGACGTTCTCACCAAGGGCGTGACCTCGCTCGGCTTCAAGGTGCACGACGCCGCCGAAGTTCCCGTGCTTCTCAAAGGCATCGATCTGGGCAAGGTTGAGATAAACCTCAGCTGCTGCCCGGGCAAGGCGCTCGCAGTGGCACAGGCCCTCGTCGACGCCGTCAAGGCCGCCGGCGCCGAAGCCACATTCCGCGGCTCGGTCGACTACAACCCCCTCCGCCGCAACTTCAAGCACGGCGTTGAGGGCGTCGACAGCGCCGCTATCGCCGACAGCGCCTGCAAGCTCCTCGACATCGTCGCTCCCGTGGCCGGTCTCCGCTGCCTCGCCGTCGACTCCGTGATGCTCGCCAACGGCGGTGCATTCATATATCAGGAGCTGGGCTATGCCCTCGCATGGGGCGCACAGTGGCTAACACTCCTCACCGACGCCGGCCGCTCGGCCGACGAAGTGGCTCTCCGCATCAAGTTCAACATGTGCGTGTCGAGCAACTTCTTCATGGAAATAGCCAAGTTCCGCGCCGGCCGCATGCTCTGGGCTCAGATTGTGGAGGAATACAAACCCGCCGACATCGCCGCTCCCCGCATGATGGTGTGCGCCTTCACTTCGCGCTTCAACCAGACCATCTACGACGCACACGTCAACCTGCTCCGCAGCCAGACCGAAACATTCTCGGCTTGCGTGGCCGGTGTCGACTCCATCGTCACCACTCCCTTCGATGTTCCCTATAAGGCTCCCGACGCATTCTCCGAACGTATCGCCCGCAACCAGCAGTTCCTTCTAAAAGAGGAGAGCCACATGGACAAGGTGGTCGACCCCGCAGGCGGCAGCTACTATGTGGAGACACTCACAGTGGCAATAGCCAAGGAGGCTTGGAAACTCTTCCTCGCCACCGTCGACGGCGAAGGCTTCTTCGCTTCCGTAGGCGACGGAACAGTGCAGAAGGCCGTCAACGAGTCGTGCGCCAAGCGTCACACCGACGTCGCACGCCGCAAGGAAATCCTCCTGGGCACCAACCAGTACCCCAACGTCAACGAGCTTGCCGCCGGCAAGATTGAGACCGCCGGCGCATGCCACTGCGGTTGCGGTGCCGAGAAAGGTCCCAACGCTCTGTGCATGAAGCGCGCCGCCACCGATTTCGAGGCCCTCCGCCTCGCCACCGAGGCCGCCGCTAAGCGCCCCAAAGTGTTCATGCTCACAATCGGAAACCTCGCCATGCGTCTGGCACGCGCTCAGTTCTCCACCAACTTCTTCGGCTGCGCCGGATATGAGATTATCGACAACCTCGGCTTCAACACCGTCGAGGAAGGCGTCGACGCCGCACTCGCAAAGGGTGCCGACGTGGTGGTGCTCTGCTCCTCCGACGACGAATACGCCGAGCTAGCTCCCGCTGCATTCAAGTACCTCGACGGTCGCGCCGAGTTCGTAGTGGCCGGCGCCCCCGCCTGCACCGACGACCTCAAGGCCGTAGGCATCAAGGACTTCGTGCATGTACGCTGCAATGTGCTCGACACTCTGCTCGACTTCAACAAGCGTCTTCTCAACAAATAAGCACAGACCCAAGCTATGAAACCCGATTTTAAAAACATCGATATTACCTCCGGGGTCTGTGGCGCCGCCGCACCCCAAGGCACCGAACTCTGGACCACTCCCGAGCTCATCCCCGTAAAACCCGTCTACACTAAGGCGGACCTCGAGGGTCTCGAACACCTCGACTTCATGAGCGGCATTCCTCCCTTCCTCCGTGGCCCGTACAGCGCAATGTACCCCCTCCGTCCCTGGACCATCCGCCAGTATGCCGGTTTCTCGACGGCCGCCGAGTCGAACGCTTTCTACCGCCGCAACCTCGCTTCCGGCCAGAAAGGCCTCTCAGTGGCATTCGACCTCGCCACGCACCGCGGCTACGACGCCGACCATGAGCGCGTCGTGGGCGACGTGGGCAAGGCAGGCGTATCGATCTGCACCCTCGACGACATGAAGGTGCTCTTCGACGGCATACCCCTCAACAAGATGTCCGTTTCCATGACCATGAACGGTGCCGTTCTCCCCGTCCTCGCCTTCTACATCAACGCCGGCCTCGAGCAGGGTGCGCGTCTCGACGAGATGGCAGGCACAATCCAGAACGACATCCTCAAAGAGTTCATGGTGCGCAACACCTACATCTATCCGCCCGAGTTCTCGATGCGTATCATCGCCGATATCTTCGAGTACACCTCGCAGAACATGCCCAAGTTCAACAGCATATCAATCTCCGGCTACCACATGCAGGAAGCCGGCGCCACATGCGACATCGAGCTTGCCTACACCCTCGCCGACGGTCTCGAATACCTCCGTGCCGGCATAAACGCAGGCATGGACATCGACTCCTTCGCTCCCCGTCTGTCGTTCTTCTGGGCCATCGGCATGAACTACTTCATGGAAGTGGCCAAGATGCGCGCCGCGCGTATGCTCTGGGCCAAGATTGTGAAGCAGTTCAACCCCAAGAACCCCAAGTCGCTCGCCCTCCGCACCCACTCCCAGACATCGGGTTGGTCGCTCACCGAGCAGGACCCCTTCAACAACGTCGGCCGCACCTGCATCGAGGCCATGGGCGCCGCCCTCGGCCACACCCAGAGCCTCCATACCAACGCTCTCGACGAGGCTATCGCCCTCCCCACCGACTTCTCGGCACGTATCGCCCGCAACACTCAGATCTACATTCAGGAAGAGACGCAGGTTACCCGCGCCATCGACCCCTGGGGCGGCTCCTACTATGTCGAGGCTCTCACCAACGAGATTGCCCACCGCGCTTGGGAGCACATCCAGGAAATCGAGAAGCTCGGCGGCATGGCCAAGGCCATCGAGACCGGTCTTCCCAAGCTCCGCATCGAGGAGGCTTCCGCTCGCACACAGGCTCGTATCGACTCCGGTCGCCAGACCATCGTGGGTATCAACAAATACCGCCTCGACCATGAGGACCCCATCGATATCCTCGAAATCGACAACACCGAGGTGCGCCGCGAGCAGATCGAGCGTCTCAACGACGTGAAGGCCCACCGCGACGAAGCCAAGGTGAAAGAGGCTCTCGCCGCCATCACCGAGTGCGTCCGCACCAAGGAAGGCAACCTCCTCGACCTCGCCGTCAAGGCCGCCGGTCTCCGTGCCACCCTCGGCGAAATTTCCGACGCCTGCGAGGAAGTCGTAGGCCGTTATAAAGCCGTAATCAGAACTATCTCAGGCGTGTACTCATCCGAAACAAAACAAGATCCCGACTTCAAGCGCGCACAGCAGATGTGCGAGGAGTTCGCCAAGCGCGAAGGCCGCCAGCCCCGCATCATGATTGCCAAGATGGGCCAGGACGGCCACGACCGCGGCGCCAAGGTTGTAGCCACCGGCTATGCCGACTGCGGCTTCGACGTCGACATGGGCCCGCTCTTCCAGACTCCCGCAGAGGCCGCACGTCAGGCCGTGGAGAACGACGTACACATCCTCGGTGTATCGTCGCTCGCCGCCGGTCACAAGACCCTCATTCCCCAGGTGATTGCCGAACTCAAAAAGCTCGGCCGTGAGGACATCCTCGTAACCGCCGGCGGTGTGATTCCCGCCCAGGACTACGACTTCCTCTACAAGGCCGGCGTCGCCGCAATCTTCGGCCCCGGCACCCGCATACCCCTCTCGGCTATAAAGATGCTCGAGATTCTCGCCGATACCGCCGAATAACAGGCGTATCCCGACCCGAAATAGAAAAAACAATGCAGTCCCGCTCGGATTGCATTGTTTTTTGCGTATCTTTGCCGCACCGTTCATCCTTAACACTCTCTCATTATGAACACCTCCGATTTTCTCCGTCCCGATTTCATGCAGGCCGTCGTCGACCGCCATTCCACACGCTCCTTCTCCGGCGAACCCTTCACCGCCGACGACATCCGCAATATCGACGCCGCCGTGGCCGAGGCCAACGCCCGCTCCGACGGCCGTTTCAAGTTAGTTTTCTTCCCCGGCACCGTGGCCGAAGGCCGCGTGGGCACCTACGGCGTAATCAGCCGCCCGTCGGGATGGTTCGGAGTGTGTGCGCCCGAAGGTACCGACGCCATCCGCGCAGCCATGGCCATGGAGCGCATAGTGCTCATGCTCACGGCAGCCGGTATAGGCACTTGCTGGGTGGGCGGAACGTTCGACCGCAAGGTCACCGATACCTTCACCTCCCGGGCAGCAGCTATGCCACTCCGCGTACTCGTCGCCGCCGGATACCCTGCCGAAAAAGTCCGCTTCGTCGACCGCCTCATGCGCGGCATCGCCGGCAGCCGAAAGCGCAAGGCTGTTCAGGAGCTCTTCACCGTTGTCGACGGCAATATGAAGTACTGGCGCAGCGCCCTCGACGCCATGCGCCTCGCACCCTCGTCGATGAACTCCCAGCCCTGGCGCGGACGCATCTATGCCGACCGCATCGAGTTCTCCTGTGACACCCATTCGGCCCTCTCCGACATCGACATGGGCATAGGCCTCGTGCACTTCCTCATCGGCGCCGAAGCCGACGGCATCGTTGGCCGTTTCAACCTCACCCCCGCCCCCGTCTTCGCCCTCGGCCTCGGCACCGACAAATATTTTGTCTGACGTTTCGACGCATCCCCCCTCGGTTGGCCCTCCGGTATTTAATTTTGGTTAAGCCGGGGCGGCGCGTTGGCCGTGAAGGGATTTTTGTGTAACTTTGTAGTTCCAAATCATTCCAACAGTGTCAAGAAAAAGAAAATCCCTGCCTCTTTTGGAGGACGTCGAGATAAGCGCCGTTGCCGCCGAAGGCAACGCCATTGCGCGCGTCGACGATATGGTGGTCTTCGTGCCCTTCGGTGCGCCAGGCGACCGTGTCGACATTCAGATTGAGAAGAAAAAGAAAAGCTACGCCGAGGGCCGCATAGCACGCCTCCGCTGGCCCGGCAGCGTGCGTATCGAGCCCCGGTGCGAGCATTTCACCGTGTGCGGCGGTTGCCGGTGGCAGCACCTCCCCTACGAATACCAGTTGAAGTGCAAGCGCCAGCAGGTGGTCGACGCACTCACCCGCATTGCAAAAGTCCCGGTTCCCGAGGTGCCCGAATGCTTGGGCAGCAAGAACATATGGTACTACCGCAACAAGCTCGAGTTCACCTTCTCCAACCGTTGCTGGCTCACTTTCGAGCAGCTCGCCTCGGGGCAGGAATTCCCCGACCGCGACGCCGCAGGTTTCCACATCCCCGGTGCCTTCGACAAGGTGCTCGACATCAACACCTGCCACCTCCAGGACGACATATCCAACCGTCTGCGCCACTTCGTGAAGGACTACTGCAAGGCCCACGGCCTGCCCTTCTACGACCTCCGCGCCCAACAGGGATTCATCCGCACGATGGTGGTGCGCACCGCCTCCACTGGCGAGATTATGCTGATTGTCGTTGTCGGCGACGACCGTCCGGCCGACCTCAAAGGCCTCACCGACGCCATCGCCGCCGAGTTCCCGCAAATAACCTCGCTCATGGCCGTGGTCAACACCAAGGTCAACGACACCATCGCCGACCAGGAGATAATGCTCTGTGCCGGACGCCCCTATATCGAGGAGGAGATGGAAGGCCTCCGTTTCCGCGTAGGGCCAAAGTCGTTCTATCAGACCAATTCGGCCCAGGCCTACGAGCTTTACAAGGTCGTCCGCGACTTCGCCCGTCTCCGTGGCGACGAACTCGTCTACGACCTTTACACCGGCACCGGCACAATCGCCAACTTTGTCAGCCGCCAAGCCTCAAAGGTGATAGGCATCGAGTACGTCCCCGAAGCCATCTACGATGCACGCCTCAACTCCGAGGTAAACGGCATAACCAACACACTCTTCTTCGCCGGCGATATGAAGGACATCCTCACCGACGACTTCATAGCCGAACATGGCAAGCCCGACGTTATGATTGTCGACCCTCCGCGCGCCGGCATGCACGCCGACGTGGTCGACACCATCCTCCGCGCCGAGCCCGAGGCCATCGTCTACGTGAGCTGCAACCCCGCCACGCAGGCACGCGACCTCGCCATCCTCGACGCCAAGTACTCCGTCGTGGCCGTGCAGCCCGTCGACATGTTCCCCCACACGCAGCACGTCGAGAACGTCGTCCGCCTCGAACGCAAGCCTCAGCCTATCCGCGCAAGCGAAGAATTGTAGTAGGCAGCGTCGCCCGTCACCTCGCGTCCGATGAAGGGCGCCGGCGTGAAGGGCGTCGCCTCCGACGGCAATTCTATCTCGGCCACTACAAGTCCCTCGTGCGCGCCGTGGAACTCGTCGACCTCCCACATCAGCCCCTCTTCGGCCGCAGGCACAAGCCACCGCGTCTTCTCTATGAGGGTGCCCGTGCAGGCTTGGAGCATCGCCCGGGCGTCGTCCACCGGAATAGGGTATTCCCACTCCGAGCGTGTGCACCCTTCGCTGCGGGTCTTCACGGTAATGAAAGCACGGTCGTCGGCCACACGCACACGCACCGTGCGGTCGGGGTCGGCGCTGAGATAGCCCTGGGTTATTTCCCGGCGACCCGTGGCCATGGCCCGGTAGCCATGGCTCTCTACTAAAAATTTGCGCTCAATTTCCTTTGCCATAATCGATTGTATTTATAGAAAGCCGCCGGCATAGTGCCGCACGTCGTATCACACCGTAAAGTTACAAAAAATTTTGCACACCCTGCATCGCGCATATCGTCTCGCCAAAGTGCTGCTTGCCGCGGCACTCCTCGCCGTGGCCCTACCGGCCGAGGCGGCGCAGGTATTCGTGCGCGGCATAGTGCGCGATTCGCTCACCAACACCGGCATCCCCTATGCCTCCGTGCGCATCGACAGAGGCACCGTCGGCACCGTCGCCGACGACCGCGGCATCTTCGAGCTCGCGCTCCCCGACGGAGCACGGCGCATCACCGCATCCTCGCAGGGCTACGCACCCAAGACAGTCCCCGTGGGTACCTCGTCGCTCAATCTCTACGACATATACCTCCGCCCGCAGGCTCAGGAACTCAAAGAGGTGGTAGTGCGCAAGCAGCGCTACACCAAGCGCGGAAACCCCGCCGTCGATTTCGCTCGCCGCCTCCGCCGCTCGCGCGACCTCAGCGACCCGCACCGCAACCCCTGGTATTCGTTCGACATCTATGAGCGAATATCCATGGGCCTTCTCAACATCGACACCACTGCCTCCGGCGCAATCCTCCGCCGCATGCCCGAACTCGCCGAGCACGTCGACACTTCCGAAATCAGCGCTCTTCCCGTACTCAACCTTTCGGTGAAGGAGTCGTCCGAAACGTCCTTCTTCCGCCGCAATCCGCGCTCGGCAAAGAGGGTAGTGCACGGCACCCGCAGCCGCGGCATCGACGACTTCGCCGACCAGGCGAACGTCGGCACGCTCCTCTCCGACATGCTCCGCGAAGTCAACCTCTACGACGGCTCCGTCGCCCTACTGCGCAATAATTTCGTCAGCCCCCTCTCGGCAATTGCCCCCGACTTCTACCGTTTTTATCTCGTCGACAGCGCCGCAACGGTTCCATCTTCACCCGACCCGCATATCGCCCTCGCTTTCTATCCTCGCAACAAGTCGACCCTCGGCTTCCAAGGCCACATCTACGTGCCCGCGGAGGACACCACCATGAGCATCGGCCGCGTGGAGCTCACAACTTCGCCCCAAATCAACCTCAACCACATCAAGCAGCTCAAGCTCACTCAGGATTTCGACCGCGCCCCCGACGGCTCGGCGCTCAAAACCTCCGATTATCTTGTGCTCGAACTCGAAGTCATCCCCGGCGCACCGGGCGTCTACGTAACGCGTAAAATCGACTACCGCAACCACAGCTTCGAGCGTCCCGACAGCGCCGACGCCATCTTCGGCAGGGTAGGGCAGGTGTGGGCCGACAACGGCGCCGAACTCCGCGACAGCGTCTTCTGGGCCGCCGCGCGCACAATGCCCGAAACCGACGGCGAGAGCCACATCGACTCCCTCATGGTCAAGCTCCGCCGCAAGAAACTCTTCTATTGGGGCGAACGATTCCTTCATAATATGGAGACCGGCTACTGGCCCATAGGCCGCAAGGACGCCTTCGAGTTCGGCCCCCTCAACACCCTCGTGAGCTACAACTCCTTCGAAGGCCTCCGCCTGCGTGCCGGCGGAATCACCACCGCCCGCCTCAACCCGCACCTTTTCGGCCGATTCTACGGAGCGTACGGCTTCCGCGACCACCGCTGGAAATACGGCGCCGAGCTCGAGTACTCCTTCCAGCCCAAGAAGCAACATTCACGCGAGTTCCCCGTCCACTCCCTGCGCCTCGAGCACCGCTACGACATCGACCGCCTCGGCTCACACTACCTCTACACCAACGCCGACAACTTTGTCCTCTCCCTCTCCCGCCAGAGCGACCGCCGCTTCACCTACCTCCGTGAAAGCCGTCTCACCTACACCCTCGAGCTCGAAAACCACTTCTCCGTCGAAGCCATCGCCGAGCACCTCCGCCAGGAAGCCACCGCGCTCGTACCCTTCCGCACCCCCGACGGCCTCTCGCGGAGCCATTTCGGCATGACCGTCTTCGGCCTCCGCCTCCGCTACGCCCCCGGCGAAACATTCTTCCAGGCCCGCTCCTACCGCATACCAATCAACGACTACGCCCCCGTCTTCGAAATCTACCACCGCTGGGCGCCGCGCGCGTTCGGCTCCGCCTTCGGCCTCAACCGCACCGAGATTTCATTCTCCAAAACCTTCGGCCTCTCCCTCCTCGGCACCATCGACCTCAAGCTCTCCGGCGGACACATATGGGACCGCACCGTATTCACCGAACTCTTCATCCCCAACGCCAACCTATCCTACACAATCCGTCCCGGCAGCTTCGCCCTGATGAACCCCATGGAGTTCATCAACTCGTCGTATGTCTCCTGGCATGCCACCTACGAGCTCCACGGCGCACTCCTCGGCCTCATCCCGGGCGTCCGCAAGCTTCGCCTCCGCGAAGTCGTCAATTTCTCCGGCATCTACGGCCGCCTCAACAGCCGCAACACCCCCGGCGCCGCAAATCCATCCCTCCTCCTCTTCCCCGAAGGCATAGGCGCGCAGCGCATGACAAAACCCTACATGGAACTCTCCGTCGGCCTCGACAACATCCTCCGCATCCTCCGCGTCGACTACGTCTGGCGCCTCAACTACCTCAACGTCCCCTATAAAATCGACCGCAGCGGCGTCCGCATCGCCCTCCACTTCACCTTCTGACCCCCATGCGCTCAAAGCGTGTACAAATTTTTTTCAGAATCGACCTAAAAAAATATTCTCCAGGCGTATAATTAATGTAGGTTTGCCGAAAGAGCAGATCCACAAAGTAAAACCTTCAGACCCGACGTATCGATGGGATATAACCGACCTTAAAAACTATGCCTATAGCACAGATTATCAAACATGACAACGGCGATGGGACCGTAACCGCTATCACTACCGAAGGC
>CABRZA010000019.1 GCA_902475285.1 uncultured Porphyromonadaceae bacterium | reverse complement strand
CCTAAAATCGACGGCAACGGCATCGTCACCGTCGGTCTTTTCGATTTTCTTCTGAATCCCGACTACCTGCGCTTTTAAGGGATTACATCACATTGAGCACCTGCTCCTTGATTTGTTCGAGGAGGTCTTTCATACGCACAACTATGCGCTGCATGTCGGCGTCGTTGCTCTTCGAGCCAAGAGTGTTGATTTCGCGACCCATCTCCTGGCTTATGAAGCCCAGCTTCTTGCCCTGCCCGGGCGTGGGGAGCGACAGTGTCTCCTCGAAGTATTCCAGGTGACGGCGCAGACGCTGCTTCTCCTCGTTCACATCGAGCTTCTCGATATAGAATATGAGCTCCTGCTCGAGCCGACCCTTGTCGTAGTCGACGGCGGGAATCTTCGACAGCGACTCCTCGAGGCGCGCGCGAATCTTGGGAACGCGCTCGACCTCGAACGGCTCAATCTCGGTCAGAAGCCCGCCTATGGCCCTTACCCGCTCGCGGAAGAAAGTCTCCAGCTGCTCCCCTTCGGCGCGACGGTGCGCCATGAGACCGTCGATGGCGCCGGCAAGAGCCTCGTTCAAGGCTCGCGCATCGTCGTCGTCGGCCTCGGCAACGGGCGATTTGAGGCTCTCCGGCAGGGAAAGAATCGTGCGGAAGAGATCGCCGGGAACGGCTATGCCCACCTCGCCGCACACAGCCTCTATGCGCTGCTTGTAGGCCGCGATAGTGTCGATATTGAATTCCGACGCCGTCGACGACGCAACTCCCGGCAGAGTCTCGCAGGTGATGGTCATGTCGATTTTTCCGCGTTCGGCCGCGCCGGCAACTGCCGCGCGCACCGCCGGCTCGCTGTCGCGCAAAAGGTAGGGGATGCGCACGTTCAGATCGAGCTGCTTGGAGTTGAGCGATTTCACCTCTACGGTGATTTTATGAGTTTTCGATTGGGCGACGGCGCGTCCGAATCCGGTCATCGACAATATCATATCTTCACATTTAAAAGTCTCGACAAGCCCATGCGGAAGCTCTCCGATGGCTTATCGACTGCAAAATTACAAAAAACTCGCGGCGCTTGGGCATATTATCGGGCAAAAAATGCTAACTTTGCCATTAATTATGGCAACAATACTCAATATCGAAAGCAGCGGCGCCCCCTGCTCGGTGGCGCTGACTTCGGAAGGCATGGTGGTGGCGCACCGCGAGGACTTCGCCGGGCGAAACCACGCAACCATGCTCAGCGACTTCATAAAGCACTGTCTCGACTATGCGCGCGACATAGAGCTCCCCGTCGACGCCGTGGCCGTGAGCCTCGGCCCCGGCAGCTACACCGGCCTCCGCATAGGTCTCAGCGAGGCGAAAGGCCTCGCCTACGCTCTCAAAATTCCCCTCATCGGCATCGACACCCTCGAGCTTCTGGCAACACGGGTGATGTTCTCCGCCGACGACATCGACCCCGACACGGTATTCATACCCATGGTCGACGCACGCCGAATGGAAGTATACACCGCCGCCTACGACTTCGGCCTCCAGCCCGTAATGGCTCCGCAGGCACTCATCGTCGAAGGCGACGCCTACGCCGCACTCAAAGCCTCCGGCCGACCCCTGCTCTTCTTCGGCAGCGGCGCCGCAAAGGCTCGCGACTTCTTCGCCGACTGCCCACACGCACGCTATGTGGAAGATGTGGAAGCACTCGCCGTCGACATGACGGCACTGGTCGACCGCGCTTACGCACGCCGCGACTTCATCGACGTGGCATACTCCACGCCCCTCTACCGCAAGGAATTCCAGGCAACCACACCTAAGAGCTTGTTATGACCGAATATACCGACGACATCCGCGCCGCCATCGCCGTGCTGCGCCGAGGAGGCGTGATACTCTATCCCACCGACACCGTGTGGGGCCTGGGCTGCGACGCCACATGCTCCGAGGCCGTGCTCCGCATATTCCACATCAAGCGCCGTGCCGACGCCAAGGCCCTCATAACCCTCGTGGGCAGCGAGGGCCAGCTCGAGCGAACGGCCTACGGCATCCCCGACGTAGCATGGCAGCTCATCGAGTTCACCGACAAGCCCTTGACCATCGTCTACGACGGTGTCAACCCAGCCGCTGCAATAGCTCCCGAGCTGCTCGCCGCCGACGGCAGCATAGGAGTGCGACTCACACACGAGCCTTTCAGCTGCCGCCTGTGCCGCGACTTCGGAAAGCCCCTGGTGTCGACCTCGGCCAACGTCAGCGGCCAGCCCACGCCCCTGTGTTTCGGCGAAATATCGCCCGACATCGTCGCCGCCGTCGACTATGTGTGCTCCTCGCGCCGCGACGAAGCCCCGGCTGAGAAGGCTTCGACGGTAATGCGCCTGCAAGAGGACGGAACTTTCAAGGTATTGCGCAAATAACAAGCTATTTATGAAGATAGTGAGTGCTCAACGCATGAAGCTCATCGCCGCCGACTTCATATCGTCGGCGGTAGGCTTCGCCATTTTCGACGTGCTGCGCTTCTTCACCATACCCGCCCGGACTCGCCCCGACAACCTCGCCGACTTCCTCTTCTGGCCGCCCCTGGTGGCCGAGCAGCTCCTGGTGCCCTTCCTCATGGTGGCACTCTTCGCCCTCATGGGCAGCTACAACCGCGCCAACACACTCTACAAGTCGCGCCTCGACGAGAGCCTCATCACCGTAGCCGTGGCACTCGCCGCAACGCTGGTGATTTTCCTCATCGCCCTCATCAACGACGACATCCCCGAACGCGCAACCAACTACGAGCTCATCCTCACCCTCTTCCTATCGCTCCTGGTGCCCTGCTACATCACACGCATGGTCGTCCTCACAGCCGCCGCACACCGCGTGCGCCGGGGCGACTACTCAATCGACACCGCCGTGGCCGGTGCCGACGCCGCCTCCGAACGCAAGGTGCGCCGACTCCTGCGCTCCGACGGCCGCTCCGGCCTGAGGGTTAAGATGATAATCGACACCGACGGCAGCATTTCATCCGACACCTTCGCCGGCCTCCCCGTGGTGCGCGGTACCGACGCCGCCGACATCTGCCGGCACCACCGAATAGGCGCCGTGGCCGTTTTCCCGTCGTCGAAAGGCGTCACCCACACCGCTGCCCTCATCGAGAGGCTATACCCCCTCGGAATCCCCCTATTCGTGAGCCCCGACATACACGGCCTCATGGGCGTGCGCCCACGGGTGTCGGCCGTAAGCAACGAACCTCTCATCGACATCACCGCCTCACGAATATCGCCCACGGCCGTCAACTTCAAGCGCATGGGCGACATCGTGGTGTCGGCCGCCGCACTCATACTCCTGAGCCCCCTCCTCGCCGCAATAGCCATAGCCGTGCGCATCGACTCAAAAGGCCCCGTGCTATTCCGCCAGGAACGAATAGGGCGGTTCAAGAAACCCTTTAAAATCAACAAGTTCCGCACCATGCGCATCGACGCCGAGGCCAACGGCCCCGCTCTGGCTTGCGACGACGATCCTCGCGTGACACGCCTTGGCCGCACACTCCGCAAGTACCGCCTCGACGAGCTGCCACAGTTCTGGAACGTACTCATAGGCGAGATGTCGCTCGTGGGCCCGCGCCCCGAGCGCGACTACTATGTGCGCCGCCTCGTGGCTGCACGACCGGCCTACTCACTCGTCCATCAGGTGCGCCCGGGCATCACATCGTGGGGAATGGTGAAATACGGATACGCCTCAACTGTCGACCAGATGCTCGAACGCCTCGACTACGACCTCCTCTACCTCGAGAACATAAGCCTCGCCGTCGACCTCAAGATACTTTTCTACACCGTCAACACCGTCGTCACAGGCCGCGGACTGTGACACACTCCTGTCAGATATGAACGAAACACCACCGGCTTTCCGCCGCATGCGCGATGCTTTTTTCAGCTTCCTGCTTTGGCGCGAGAAACACATAAAGGAGAAAAACTTCGTGCTGCTGCTGGCCTTCTTCGTGGGTATATTCAGCGGCCTGGCGGCCATTGTCCTCAAATTCCTGATACACACCATATCGGGCGCACTCACCGCTCGCGTCAACCCCGAGGCCGGCAACTACCTCTACATCCTCCTCCCCGCCGTCGGTGTAATCCTCACCGCCCTCTATGTGCGCTACATCGTCCGCGACGACATCAGCCACGGTGTCACGCGAGTGCTCTACGCCATATCGCAGAACAAGAGCCGCCTCAAGCGCCACAACATCTACACCTCCGTCCTGGCCAGCTCCGTCACCATAGGATTCGGCGGTTCGGTCGGAGCCGAAGGCCCGATAGTCTACACCGGCGCTGCCATAGGATCCAATCTCGGCCGAACATTCCGCATGTCGCCGCGCATCCTCATGATTCTTGTCGGATGCGGTGCCGCCGCAGGCATTGCCGGCATCTTCAAGGCCCCAATAGCAGGCATGCTGTTCACCCTCGAAGTACTCATGCTCGACCTAACCACGGTATCCGTAATGCCCCTGCTGATTGCATCCATCACCAGCACCACACTCGCCTACGTATACACCGGCTACGAGTTCGAATTCTTCTTCGCACAGACCGAGGACTTCTACACCTCGCGCATACCGTATGTGATACTCCTCGGCGTAGTGTGCGGCCTGGCCTCGCTCTACTTCACCCGTGTGATGAACATGATGGAGAACTTCTTCGCAAGGTTCAAAAACCGCTGGGCGCGCACCGCCGTGGGCTGCGCCATACTCTCGCTCCTGGTCTTCGTCTTCCCGCCACTCTACGGCGAAGGCTACGGCTCCATCATCGGCCTGCTCGCCGGCGACACATCGTCGATAGTCAACGGCTCGCTATTCTACGGCGACCGCAACCAGGTATGGTTCCTGGCAATATTCATCGGCATGGTGGTGGCCACCAAGGCCTTCGCAACATCGGCCACCAACGGAGCCGGTGGCGTGGGCGGCACATTCGCTCCATCGCTCTATGTGGGATGCCTCACGGGATTCCTCTTCGCCTTCATAGTCAACCAATTGGGCTGGGGCGAACTCTCCACCAAAAACTTCGCCCTCATAGGCATGGCAGGCGTGATGAGCGGCGTGATGCACGCACCCCTCATGGCAATCTTCCTCTCAGCCGAGCTCACCGGAGGCTACGACCTCTTCCTACCGCTGCTGATAGTGAGCACAATATCCTACGGAACCATCAAGTTCTTCGAACCCTACTCCATCTACACCATGCGCCTGGCCAAGCGCGGCGAGCTCCTCACCCACCACAAGGACAAGGCCGTGCTCACACTCCTCAAAGTCAACAACGTGATAGAGACCGACTTCCTCCCCGTATACCCCGACATGACGCTCAAAGACATGGTCGACACCATAGCCAAAAGCAAGCGCAACCTCTTCCCCGTAATCAACGAGAAGCGCGAACTCGTAGGCGTAGTCCTCCTCGACGAGATACGCAACATCATGTTCCGCCCCGACCTCTACCGCCGCATGCGTGTGAGCACATTCATGTCGATGCCCCCCGCAAAAATCGAAGTGAACCAAAGCATGGACTCAGTGATGAAGACCTTCGACGACACCGGCGCATGGAACCTCCCCGTGGTCGACAACGGCACCTACGTAGGCTTCGTCTCCAAGAGTAAAATCTTCAACTCCTACCGCCGAGTCCTCCGCCACTACTGCGACGACTGACAGCCGACACAATACCCGCACAGCACCATGGAACAGACATTGAGCAATTCCTCAGAGAACAAAATAATCTCCGACATCCGTGCCCTGATCGAACAGACCCGCTCGCAAGTTGCGGCTACCGTCAATGCGGGCATGACACTTATGTACTGGCATATCGGCGAACGCATCAACCGCGACGTACTCCACGGCGAGCGCGCCGCCTACGGCAAGCAGATAGTCGAAACTATTTCGCAGCGTCTCACCGAAGAATACGGCGGCAGCCAGTTCTCGGTAAAAAACCTTAACAGAATGCGCCTCTTTGCAGAACGTTTTCCTGACTTGTCAATTTGGACACCAGTGATGTCCAAATTGTCATGGTCTCATTTTCTGCAAGTTATCTCTATTGGAGAAGCTTCTGCACGCACGTTTGTTGAATTCAGATGATTGCCGGCTGCCATGACATTCCGTAAGACTGCCGCTATAGCATCGCTGCTCACGGTGCTCATGATGACCGTTCTCGACGTTACCGTCGTCAACGTCGCACTCCCCGTCATGGCCGAAGAGTTCGCCGTGAGCGACTCCGCCGCCGTCTGGGTCGTCACATCCTACCAGCTCGTGCTCACCATGCTCCTCCTGCCCCTGTCGTCGCTGGGCGACATCTACGGCTACCGCCGGGTCTTCCTCGCCGGCGTGGCACTCTTCACCGCCGCCTCGGCGCTGTGTGCCGCCGCACAGGGCTTCGCCACACTCGTGGCCGCACGAGCCCTCCAAGGCCTCGGCGGAGCATGCGTGATGGGCGTCAACATAGCCCTTACCCGCATCATCTACTCCCCCTCCCGCCTCGGCCGCGGCCTCGCTCTCAACGCCATGGTGATAGCCGTGGCCACAGCCGCCGGCCCAACGGTTGCCGGCCTCGTTCTCTCCGGCGCATCATGGCACTGGCTCTTCATCGTCAACATCCCCCTCGGCATCGCCGGCTTCCTCCTGGGCCGCGGCAACCTCCCCGACAACCCCGGCGGCGGCGTCCGCACTCCCTTCGACACCGTCAGCGCCATCCTCAACGCCGTAGTCTTCGGCAGCCTCTTCCTCGCCCTGGGCAACTTCTCGCGCGGAGGCAACGCCATGCCTTCCGTCGCGCTCCTCGCCGTCAGCGCAATCCTCGGCACGGTCTACGTCCGCCGCCAGCGCGGACGCACCGCGCCGCTCCTCCCCGTCGACCTCTTCTCCGACCGCGTCTACACCCTCAGCATCGTCACATCAATGTGCTCGTTCATAGCACAGACGGCCACCTGCATAGCCCTGCCCTTCCTGCTGATGAACTCCCTTGGCTACGACAGCATGACCGTAGGCCTCCTCCTCACACCCTGGCCAATAGCAACCATGGCCATATCGCCCGCCGTGGCGCGCCTGGCCGAACGCCGCTCGCCGGCAGTACTCGCAGCATTGGGAATGGCCTTCTTCATAGCCGGCCTGCTCAGCCTCCTCACCGTCGGCGCCGACACCTCCGTGTGGGGCATCGCATGGCGCATGGCTCTCTGCGGCGTGGGCTACGGATTCTTCCAGACACCCAACAACATCGTCATGGTGCGCTCTTCGCCCATATCGCGCGCCGGTGGCGTCAGCGGCATGCAGAGCACCGCGCGCCTCTGCGGACAAACCCTCGGCGCCACAGCCGTCACCATCCTCTTCAGCTTCTTCGCCGGTGCAACCGCCGCAACACGCGCCTGCCTCATTCTCAGCGCCCTATTCGCACTCGCCGCCGCCATCCTCAGCCTCACCCGCCGCCGCTGAGTGCGTTTTGGGCGGGAATATTTTCGGCTTTCGGAAAAAATACTTAACTTTGCACGAATAAACCGCAACCCCCGTCATTGACCACATGCAGCTTACAGCCGAAATCATAGCCAAGCATTTGGGAGGCACCGTCGAAGGAGCCCCCGATGCCGTCGTCGAAACATTCGCCAAAATCGAAAGCGCCACCCCGGGCACACTCACATTTCTCTCCAACCCAAAGTATACCCATTATATATACACCACAGGCGCCTCGATAGTGCTCGTGGGCCGCGACTTCGTGCCCGAGCACCCCGTAAAGGCTACACTCATCCGCGTCGACGACCCATATGTGGCACTCTCGCAGCTGCTCAACCTCGCCGCTCAGTTCATCAAGCCGCAGCCCTCGGGCGTAGAGCAGCCGTGCTTCATCGGCGAAGGTGTAGAAGTACCCGACGACGCCTACATCGGAGCCTTCGCCTACATCGGTGCCGGCACAAAGCTCGGCCGAGGCGTGAAAATATATCCACAGGCATACGTCGGCCCCGGATGCACCATCGGCGACGACACCACCGTCTACGCCGGCGCCAAAATATACTACGGCTGCCGCATAGGCGACCGCTGCACCATACACTCAGGCGCGGTGATAGGCGCCGACGGATTCGGCTTCGCGCCCGACGACAAAGGCGTTTACCACAAAATCGAACAGATAGGCATCGTCGACATTGCCGACGACGTCGAAATCGGCGCAAACACCACCGTCGACCGCTCAACAATGGGCGCCACACGCATAGAACGCGGCGTCAAGCTCGACAACCTCATCCAGGTAGGCCACAACGTCACAGTAGGTCACGACACCGTCATGGCCGCACAGGTTGGCGTGGCAGGCTCGTCGAAAGTGGGCGCCAACTGCATGATAGGAGGCCAGGTGGGCATAGCCGGTCACATCGAAGTGGGCGACCGCGTGGCCGTTGGAGCCCAGACAGGCATACCCAAGAGCGTCCCCTCCGACAGCCGCGTAATGGGCTCCCCGGCCGTGCCTTGGGGCGACTTCGCCCGCCTCGCCGCCGCTTGGCGACGCCTCCCGGAGGCTCTCCGAACACTCGAACGCCTCGAAAAAACAATCAATCCGAAATAACAACACCCCTCATATTCAGCGATGAAGCAAACTACTCTCAACGGCGAGTTCACCGTAGAAGGCAAAGGCCTCCACACCGGCGGACACCTCACAGCCACCTTCTGCCCCGCTCCCGACAACCACGGATACAAAATACAGCGAATCGACCTCGAAGGCCAGCCCACAATCGACGCAGTGGCCGAAAACGTAGTGGCCACTCACCGAGGCACCGTAATAGGCAAGGGCGACGTAACGGTCAGCACAATCGAGCACGCAATGGCAGCCCTCTACGCCTCAGGCATCGACAACTGCCTCATCCGCGTCGACGGCCCAGAGATACCAATCCTCGACGGCTCCGCAAAACCCTTCTTCGAAGCAATACAGGCCACAGGCATCGTCGAGCAGGTAGCCGACAAGGACTTCTACTACGTCAAGCACAAGGTCGAGGTAGTCGACCCCGCCACCGGCTCCAAGCTCATGCTACTCCCCGACGACGAGTTCAGCGTCGACGTAAAGGTAAACTTCGAAAGCGAAGTCCTCGCCAACCAGTACGCCACTCTCGACCACATGGCCGACTTCGGCGAGGAAGTGTCGTGGGCACGCACCTTCGTCTTCGTCCGTGAGATTGAGCACCTCGTCCAGGCCGGACTCATAAAGGGCGGCGACCTCGACAACGCCGTGGTAATATACGAGAACGAGAAGACCCAGGAAGAGCTCGACCACCTGGCCGACATCATGGGAGTTCCCCACCACAACGCCAAGGAGTTCGGCATCATTAGCTCAACGCCACTCATAGCCCCCAACGAGCCCGCCCGCCACAAGCTAATGGACCTCATCGGCGACATCGCTCTCATAGGCCGGCCACTAAAAGGACGCATCATCGCCACAAAGCCCGGCCACACCATCAACGCCCAGCTCGCGAAGGCCCTCCGCTCCGACATAAAGCGCCAGGAAATTCAGGCTCCATACTACAACCCAAACATCGAGCCGCTGATGGACAACAACGCCATCCGCCACGCACTGCCACACCGCTACCCCTTCCTCCTCGTCGACAAGGTCATCGACAAGACCGACAACTACATCGTCGGCGTGAAGAACGTAACCACCAACGAACCCTTCTTCCAGGGCCACTTCCCCCAGGAACCCGTCATGCCCGGCGTCCTCCTCGTCGAAGCAATGGCACAGACAGGCGGCCTACTCGTGCTCAGCACCGTCGACGACCCCGAACGCTACTCCACTTACTTCATGAAAATCGACAACGTGAAGTTCCGCCAGAAAGTCGTCCCCGGCGACACACTCCTCTTCCACGTATCCTTCATGACGCCCCTCCGCCGAGGCATGGCAGTGATGAAAGGACGCGCCTTCGTGGGCGAAAAAGTGGTGTGTGAGTGCGAGTTCATGGCTCAGATTGTAAAGAACAAGTAACCAATGCAATATCCGGTCTACATAAACCCCGACGCACGCCTCGCCGACGACGTGACCGTCGGCCCCTTCACCACCATCGCATCCAACGTCGAAATTGGCCCCGGAACCAAGATAGGTTCCAACGTCACAATACTCGAAGGCTCGCGCATAGGCGCCGGCTGCACCATATTCCCGGGTGCCGTCGTGGGTGCAATACCACAGGACCTCAAGTTCCGAGGCGAAGACACCCTCGCAATTATCGGCGACAACACCACCCTCCGAGAGTGCGTCACCGTAAACCGCGGAACCGCCTCCAAGGGCTTCACACGCGTGGGCTCCAACACCCTCATTATGGCTTACAGCCATGTGGCGCACGACTGCGTGGTGGGCAACAACGTCATAATCAGCAACGCCAGCCAGCTCGCCGGCGAAGTGGTGGTCGACGACTTCGCCGTTATCGGCGGCGGAAGCCTCATTCACCAGTTCTGCCACATAGGCTCCCACATCATGATGCAGGGCGGCGCCTTGGTCAACAAGGACATACCCCCCTTCATCCGTGCTGCCCGCGAGCCCATCAGCTTCACCGGCATCAACACCATAGGCCTCCGCCGACGCGGTTTCTCCACCGAAACCATCGAACTCATCCAGGAAGCATACCGCATACTATATTTCAGCGACCTCGGCATAGCCGACGCCCTCGCCGAAATCGAAGCCAAGCTCCCCGCCACTCCCGAGCGCGACGCAATCGTAAGCTTCGTCCGCTCATCCGAGCGCGGAATCCTCCGAGGATACGCAGGCGTTGAAAAATAAAACAATTAAGAACTCGCAAAAGTTACTTATTAGCATGGCCGGGGAGTCCGTCGCGCGCCTTCTCGTAAAGGGCGTGAGGAAAGTCCGGGCAACACAGAGCACCATACTGTCTAACCGACAGCTATCGGCAACGGTAGAGACAATGTGACAGAAAACAACCGCCTTCGCCCTACCGGCGGAGGCAAGGGTGAAAAGGTGAGGCAAGAGCTCACCGGGTGCCACGGCGACATGGCATGCCGCACATCTTATGGGTTGCAAGGTCAAGTATACCGGCATCTAAGGGCTGCTCGTCCATTGCCGGGGGGTAGACTGCTCAAGGCCCGCGGGCCAGATAAATGACGGACGCGGCGTGGTGGCTCGCTCTCGCGACAGTGCCCGCCGTACATAACCCGGCTTACACCCCGACCATGCTTTTTTCTTTTAAACCTCCAACACTCAATGCTTATGGACAACTGGTTTACAATCCCCGCATGCGGCGACAGCGGAAACACCGTAATTGTCACCGGACGCACCGACGTGGCCAAATTCCGCTCAAAGCCTAAGTACGCCATTCGCATCGAGATAACCATGCCATACACCCCCGACGGGCCCCTGGGATTCCCCGCCGACGCCGACGCCCAGCTCCTCGAGCAGGTCACCGACGCATTCCTCAAAGACCTCCGAGGAAAGAACACCGCCATCCTCACCGGCATATTCACCGGCGAAGGCGAACGCACTTGGGTGTTCTACACTTTCAGCACCGACATCTTCGGCCGCTTCCTCAACGCCACCCTCGCTCCCTTCCCCCTCCTCCCCCTCAAAATCTACGCCGAAAACGACCCCCAATGGGCCGCCTACGACGAAATGATAGCCGAGTGCAACCCCGCCGGCCTATCCCTCGACGCCCTCACCGACGACGTATAAAGCGCGACAAAACACGCTGAGTCAAAACCCAATAGCTCATAACTATGACCTTTGACTTAATCAGCCAAAACCTCATACCCTATCACCATGGCTTTTGACCTAATCAAATGTTTTGCCGTATGAAAGTTTTTTCATAATTTTGTCTTGATAAAACATACCAACACCGTAACTTATGAGTCAAGAAGCAAACTCCGGCCGGCAGCCTGCTTCGTCGGGCAACCGGAAAATGATAGTCGCAGCCCTCGCCATAATCGCTGTTGTGGTGGGAGCACTCGTATTCTTTGCCGTAACTCAGATGCGAAAGGCCCAGGCCAAGGAAGCCGAACTCGAGCAGTACCAGCTCGACATTGCTCAGCAGCAGCTCGAGCAGGAGTACAACGACCTCAACGAAGAATTCGAACAGTTCGAAAACTCGCGCCGCTTCATTACCGACGACTCCGTCAAGCGCGAGCTCGAAAACAAATACGAAGCCGCACGCCTCCAGGTCGAAAAACTCCAGCAGGAACTCACAAGCCAGCAGCGCAAGAGTGCCGCCGAGATAGCAAAGCTCCGCGGCGAAATCGACACCCTACGGGCACTCCTACGACACTATGTGGAGGAAATCGACCGCCTCAACAAAGAAAACCAGCAGCTCCGCACCGAAAATCAGGAGATTAAGGAAAAGAACACGCGCCTCGAAAGCCGCGTCAACGAAACCACCCGCCGCAACGAAGAGCTCAGCGAACGCATGACCCTCGCCGAAAAGCTCAACGTCACCGGCCTATCACTCACCCCGCTCAACAAGAAAGGAAAGACCGAGAAAAAAGTCACCAAGGCAACGCAGCTCCGCGTCACATTCACAATACCGCAGAACAACTCAACACCCGTAGGCGAAAAAACCATATACCTCCGCCTCATATCGCCCTCGGGCCAGCTCCTGGGCAACGGTGGCACATTCCCATTCGAGGGCGGCAACGTGGAATATTCCGCCCGAAAGACCGTCGAGTACGCCGGTGAGGAAATCGGAGGCGTCACAATCTACTGGGACGTCAACATGCCACTAATCGCCGGCGACTACACCGTAGAGCTCTTCGCCGACAACTTCCGCCTAATATCGCGCCAGTTCAACCTCCGCTGATGGGCATCTTCCAGGAAATATACCAGCAAATCAACGCCATTGAGGTCAACACCGTAGGCGCCGTCTACAAGCTCGTGCTCAGCATGCTGCTCGGAGCCGTCGTCGGATACGAGCGAAAGCGCAAGGGGCAGTCGGCAGGCGTCCGAACATTCTCCCTCATTGCCATGGGAGCTACACTCGCAATGATCCTGAGCATTTACGTCCCTCAGGAATACATGGGCCTCAAAAACGGCGACCCGGGACGAATCGCCGCACAGGTCATTACTGGCATTGGCTTCCTCGGCGCTGGCGCAATCATACAGATGAAAGGCTCAGTCCGTGGCCTAACCACTGCCGCCGGCATATGGATGGTGGCTATCATTGGCATGGCCGTTGGAGTGGGCATGTACGTCCTGTCCTGCATCGCATCCATCCTTATCCTATTCATCCTCGTCCAGCTCGAACGAATCGAGCACCGCGTGAGCCGTGGCTCAGAGTCGAGAATCATTAGAATACGCACAGCCGTAATACTCAAAGACATAGCCGACTACAAGTCCGTACTCCACCGTCACAACATACACCTCCAGACATTCTACGTCGACTACGACTTCGACGCCGGCGAGACGCGACTAAACCTCATTGTCCTCGTCCGCGAGACCACCGACTACATAAAGCTCTTCTCTCAGTTCGAGAGCCTACACCCCACAAAATCAATCTCCCTTGCCAATCAGCTCAGCATCTGAGCAAGCACATTAGAAAATGAACATCGAAGGCCTCATCACCGATTTAGCTTTCATCCTCCTCCTCGGAGCAGTCGTCACAGTTCTGTTCAAGTGGATAAAGCAGCCGGTTGTGCTCGGCTACATCGTGGCCGGATTCCTCGCCAGCCCCCACTTCGAGTACCTCCCTTCGGTCACAACCGAGGCCAACATCGACTTCTGGGCCCAGATAGGCATCGTCGTACTCCTATTCTCGCTCGGCCTCGAGTTCAGCTTCCGCAAGCTCCTCAACTCCGGCGGCTCCGCCGTCGTCACTGCCCTCATCATCGTCGCCGGAATGATGTGCGCCGGATTCGCAGTGGGCCACATCCTCCATTTCAACGAAATAAACTGCCTCTTCCTCGGCGGAATGCTCTCTATGTCATCCACCACCATCATCATAAAAGCCTTCACCGACATGGGCCTCAGGCAGAAGAAGTTCGCTTCACTCGTCCTCGCAGTCCTAATCGTCGAAGACCTCTTCGCAGTCCTCATGATGGTCCTCCTTTCATCCATCGCCATCAACAAAAGCGTCGAAGGCTCCCAGCTCCTTTACAGCGTCGGCAAACTCGTATTCTTCCTCATAATATGGTTCGTGGTGGGAGTATATCTCCTGCCGTCGCTCCTGGGCGCAATACGCCGCTTCCTAAACGGCGAGACGCTACTGGTGGTATCCATGGGACTATGCCTCGGAATGGCCGTCTTCTCGGTATACTGCGGATTCTCCCTCGCACTCGGCGCTTTCGTCATGGGCTCAATCCTCGCCGGTACGAGCTACGCCGAACGTATCGAAACCGTCGTAACGCCCGTCAAAGACCTCTTCGGCGCAGTATTCTTCATATCCGTGGGCATGATGGTGCAGCCACACATCCTCGCGCAGTACTGGGCGCCAATACTCCTCCTCTCTGCCGTCGTGATTGTCGGAATGATCGTCTTCGGCACCGCCGGCATGCTCGTCACAGGCCAGAGCCTCCGAGTGGCCATACAGTCCGGCTTCTCTCTTACCCAGATAGGCGAGTTCGCATTCATCATCGCAACACTGGGAATGTCGCTCGGCGTACTCGACAACACAATATACCCAATCGTAGTGGCCGTTTCGGTCATCACAACATTCACCACCCCTTACTTCATCAAGATGTCGACGCCGGCCTACGAGTTCGTCGAGCGTCACCTCCCCCGACGCCTACACTTCCTAATCGACCGCTACCATAAGGAGGCCGACCGAAGCGAGGCCGCCGGACGGCCATGGGGTCGCGTCCTCAAACGATACCTCTGGCGCACAGCCCTCTTCTCAGCAGTGCTCCTCGCAATCGACATAGTGTCGAATCTCTACCTCGTACCTTGGCTCGAAACGTGGGCCGGAACTTGGAGCCGCCTCGCAGGCGTGGTCATTACACTCGGTGCAATGTCGCCGTTCCTACTGTCACTCATTATGCCACTCAACGGTGGCCGCCGCGACGACATCGCTGCCACCGGACGCATTCCGCTCGCCGTAATGATGATATTCCGAGTCCTTATAGCCCTCGTTTTCGTCGTAAAGGCCGTAAGCGACCTTTACTCCTCGAGCGCCGGCATCGTCGTGGTAATTTCGGTCATCGTCCTCATGGGCATGTTCTTCAGCAAGCGCCTGCGCCGAAGCATGAGCCGAATCGAAACGCGATTCATCGACAACCTGAACGAGCGCGAACTCCGTCGCTCGGGCAAGAAGAACGCCGTCGTCCACGACCTGCACCAGGCATTCATGACAGTAGGCAACGGTTGCGATTTCGTAGGCGAACGCCTCATGGACTCAAACATTCGCCGCCGCTACGGAGTCAACGTCGTCGGAATTCAGCGCGGACACCAGTACATCCCCATACCAAACGGACGCACACGCGTCTACCCCGCCGACATACTCTGCGTGATAGGCACCGACGAGCAAATCGAAGACATGCTGCCTCACGTCGAGGCCTCGCTTCCGGTGCCCGACAACGCACCCGACCCTTCACAGATTAAGCTCACAAGCATACTCCTCGGCCCGCGATCGCCTCTATGCGGAAAAACTCCCCAATCGGCATCCCTCCGCGACAACTACAACGCTCTCGTAGTGGCCGTCGACCGTGGAGAGGAGCACATCGACTCCCGGCCCGACCTCGTCTTCGAGCCCGGCGACATCCTCTGGCTCGTCGGCCGCCCCCAGGAGCTCGCAAAACTTAAATAACATCTACATTTTCATCATATTATCATGGACAGCAGACGCTACGACCTCCGCGGAGTTTCGGCATCGAAAGAAGATGTGCACGCCGCAATACGCAACCTCGACAAAGGCCTCTTCCCGGGGGCTTTCTGCAAAATCGTACCCGACTGGCTCGGCGGAGACCCCGATTGGTGCAACATTATGCACGCCGACGGCGCCGGAACTAAATCATCCCTCGCATACGCCTACTGGAAAGCCACTGGCGACCTATCCGTATGGAAAGGCATTGCACAGGACGCCCTGATAATGAACATCGACGACCTCCTCTGCGTCGGTGCCACCGACAACATACTCCTCTCCTCAACAATCGGCCGAAACAAGCGACTGGTGCCCGGTGAGGTGATTTCGGCAATAATCAACGGAACTCAGGAGCTCCTCGACGAACTCGCCCGATACGGCGTCAACATAATCCACACCGGGGGCGAGACTGCCGACGTCGGCGACCTCGTCCGCACAATTATCGTCGACAGCACCGTAGCTTGCCGCATGCGCCGGGCCGACGTCATCGACAACGCACGAATCGCCCCAGGCGACGTAATCGTTGGCCTCGCCTCCTACGGACAGGCTGCATACGAAACCGAGTACAACGGCGGAATGGGCTCAAACGGTCTCACCTCCGCACGCCACGACGTATTCTCCAAAGAAGTAGCACGCCTCTATCCCGAAACCTACGACGCCGGACTCCCCCAGGAGCTCGTCTACTGCGGCACATGCGGCCTCACCGACCCCGTCGAGGGCGCTCCCCTCTGCGCAGGCAAGCTCGTCCTATCACCCACACGCACTTATGCCCCCGTCATAAAGGCTGTCCTCGAAGAAATGCGACCCGCCATCCACGGCATGGTCCACTGCTCCGGCGGTGCACAGACTAAGGTGCTGAACTTTGTCGACCGCATGCACGTTGTAAAAGACGATATGTTCGATGTACCACCCCTGTTCGAACTCATACGCCGCCAGAGCGGAACCGACCCGCGGGAGATGTACAAGGTCTTCAACATGGGACACCGTTTCGAAATATACTGCCCCGCCGACGCCGCACAGCGCATCGTGGCCATCGCCAAGAGCATGGGCGTCGACGCAAAGGTAATAGGACACACCGAAGCCGCCGACACCAAGAGCCTCTCGCTCGTAACACCGTTCGGCACTTTCGAATACTGACACCCCCAGCGGCGGCGACATCGACAAGCTAAATAACTCGCAAAAATGTGTATCATGCACAAAGGCTCAGTCATATTGTCGGCGGTCGCCGTCGCAGCAACCTTCGCCGCCTGCTCCCAAAAGGGCCACACGGCAGCCTCCGAATCAGCTCATTCCCTCCCCGACACTCTCAGGGTCGCCACACTCTACAGCCCGACATCATACTTCATTTACCGCGACCAGCCAATGGGATACGACTACACCCTCGTCGACAGCCTCGCCCGACAGAAGCACATGGTGCTCGACATCAAAGTCGCGCCAAACCTCTCGGCGGCTGTCGCCATGCTCGATTCCGGAATAGTCGACCTCATCGCTTCCGAGGTGCCCGTCACCGAACACTACCTCAAATACGTCCTCCCATGCGGACCCGAAAACCTAACATCGCAGATCCTCGTACAGCCCAAGATTCAGGGACAGGCTCCCGTCACCGACGTCACCGAGCTCGTCGGACGGGAAGTCTTTGTGGAGAAAGACAGCAAGTACCTCCGCCGCCTCAACAACCTCAACGACGAGCTCGGAGGCGGGATAGAAATTCGCGAAGTCGACGGCGACACTCTCATCACCGAAGACCTCATTTCCATGGTGGCCGACGGAAAGATACCACTCACCGTGGTCGACAGCGACATCGCACGCCTAAACCGCACATACTATCCCGGCCTCGACATCGACGTCCCTGTCAGCCTGCCTCAGCGCGGAGCATGGGCCGTCGCCCCGGGCAAACAGTGGCTCGCCGACAGCATCGACGCTTGGTTCGCCGAGGCTTCCCCGCAGGAAACCAACAAGGAGCTCCTAAAACAGCTCTACGAGCAGAGCAAGTACGGCCCCTCCGTCCGCTTCGACTTCTCAAAGGGCTACATTTCGCAGTTCGACCACCTCTTTAAGAAATACGCCCCCGCCATAGGTTGGGACTGGCGACTGATGGCTGCTCAGGCATACGTCGAAAGCCACTTCAAGCCAAACGCTCGCTCTTGGGCCGGTGCTCGCGGACTGATGCAAATCATGCCGCAGACTGCCCGCGGTTACCGAACTTCAGTCTCCTCGCTTTCCAATCCCGAAACGAGCGTGAAGGTGGCCTCGAAGCTAATCAACGACCTCGACAACTACCTCGTCGACTACGTGCCAAACGACAGCGAACGCCTCAAATTCGTAATCGCGGCATACAACGTAGGCATCGCCCACGTCTACGACGCCATCGCCCTCGCCCGAAAGTACGGCCTCGACCCGCAGGTCTGGGACAACAACGTCAGCAAGGCTATGCTCATGAAGATGAACCCAAAATACTACAACGACCCCGTGGTGAAATACGGCTACTGCCGCGGAACCGAAACTGTAAACTACGTCAAGGGCATAACCAATTTCTACGAAAGCGCCCGACGTATGATAGAAGCATGAACAAACCCCAAATAACATTCAACAATAAACCGCTATGAAAAAAAGAATCCTTTCGCGCGCGCTGGCCGTGGTGCTCTGCGCCTCAATGCTCTCAATGAGCTCGTGTATCGGCAGCTTCTCCCTCACAAACCGTCTCCTCGGCTGGAACCGAAACGTAGGAAACAAGTTCCTCAACGAACTCGTATTCTTCGCATTCTGGGTACTCCCCGTCTATGAAGTCACAGGCCTCGCCGACCTCCTCGTCCTCAACAGCATAGAGTTCTGGAGCGGAAACAACCCCATGGCCAAGGGCGAACGAGTAATCGAAGGAAACGACGGTAAGTACCTCGTCCGCTGCGACGGAAAGGGATACGACGTGGTGAGCTGCAACGACGGCACCTCCACGCGCCTCGACTTCGACGCCGAAACTCAGACATGGAGCTACACAGCTCCCGACGGCAACCGCCGCGACATCCTCACATTCGTCGACGACACACACGTTGCCCTCCCCGTAGGCAACGGCGCATGGCAGTCGGTAGAGCTCTCCCAGGCCGGCGTATACTCCTACTCCCAGGCCGCAATGCTCGCCAGCAAATAAGCCCCCTCACACGCAGCCCGGCAGTGGCTCCCGCACGGCGCCACGCCAGGCTGCGCTTTTTTCATTTTGTCCTAGCGTGGAGCTTTAGCGACACACCCCCATCCCTGCCTCTCCCGCAAAATTTTTTGCTCGGCACGCTTTTTTTCGCTAATTTTGCTTCAAATTCAAATCCCGTCCTAAATGGATATCAAAGAGTCTATGCGCGAAATTCTCCGCGCCGAAAGCGAAGCCATCCTCTCAATTCCCGTCGACGATGCTTATGAGCTCGCCGTCGACGCAATAGTGGAACACGTCCACCGACGCCGCGGCAAACTCGTAACAGCAGGCATGGGAAAGGCCGGACAGATCGCCATGAACATCGCAACAACCTTCTGTTCCACAGGCACTCCAGCTGTTAACCTACACCCATCCGAAGCACAGCACGGCGACCTCGGCGTCGTTCAGCCCGACGACATCGTCCTCCTTATATCCAACAGCGGAAAGACCCGAGAGATTATCGAGCTCGTCGACCTCCTCCACGGCCTCTACCCCGGAATGCCGACAATAGTCATCACCGGTGCCAAGGAAAGCCCACTCGCACACGCCGCCGACATTGTCCTCCACACAGGTGGTGCTCCCGAAGTTTGTCCCCTCGGACTCACTCCCACAACATCAACCACAATGATGACCGTAATTGGCGACGTCCTCGTCGTTAACGTCATGAAGCGCATAGGCTTCACCGCCGCCGACTACGCAAAGCGCCACCACGGCGGATACCTCGGCACCGTTGCCAAAACCAAAGCCTCATGAAAATAATCTGCATAGGCGAGTGCTCGCTCAACATCATCCTCGGCCACGACGGTAAGCCCCGCGGCTCTATGCCCGGCGGACGCATCGCAAACGCCGCCGCCATAATGGCGCGAAACAAGGCCGAAGTCCTCATGGCGTCCGAAGCTTCGGCCGACGCCGTCGGCGACACCGTCGTCCGTTTCCTCGCCGATGCCGGAGTCGACATCAATTCCGTCGACCGCTTCACCGAAGGCCGGACGGCCCTCAACGTCTTCGTCCTCCCGGCCGAAGGTGCCGACAACGCAAGCCCCTCACTCACACGCTACGAGCAATACCCCTCCGAGGCTTTCGACATAATTTGGCCACGCATCAGCGCCGGCGACATCGTCCTCTTCGGCGGTTTCTACGCCATCGACCCACGTATGCGCCCGCGAATGCAGCGACTCCTCGCCTACGCCGCCGAGCAGAAAGCCGTCTTGGTATACCTCCCCGGATTCCTACCGCAGCAGGAACCCCGAATCACGCGCGTTATGCCGCAGATTCTCGAAAACCTCGAGGCCGCCGACCTTGTCGTAACGCGCGACCGCGACCTCAGTTTCATTTTCGGTGTCGACAGCGGTCAGACATGCTACCACAACCGAATCGACTTCTACTGCCGCTCCCTGGTCAACATCGACGCCGCCTGCGCCCACATAGCCTACTACTCGGGCAAGGAAATGAGCTGCGTCGACATCGACCCCCGCATATGCAGCACACTCCTCTGGAACGCCGGAGCCGTCGCGGGCATAGTCCAGACTCTCGCCGAACGCCACGTCGCTCCCGCCGACCTCGAGACCCCCTCGG
Organism: uncultured Porphyromonadaceae bacterium; assembly: GCA_902475285.1. Lineage (GTDB taxonomy): Bacteria > Bacteroidota > Bacteroidia > Bacteroidales > Muribaculaceae > CAG-873. The sequence goes on along the minus strand of CABRZA010000019.1, from coordinate 1,945 downwards.
CCGACTTCCGCCATGCCGTCCTCCTTGCCGCAGCTCTCAGCGCCGACGCACGCGCACGCGACATTAGCGATGAATGGCAACTTATTTCTTGACTCTCAATATATTCCTACAAATATGAGCAACAGCAAAAACGCTCCCCTCACCCCCTTCCCCATCGTCCGCGACATCCGCGTGGCCGTCGTCCGCACTCTCTGGAACAGCCACATCACCGAGGCCCTCATGGCAGGTGCGCTCGACACCTTCAAGAACGCCGGCATCGACGACTCCATGATCGACACCTTCGAGGTCCCCGGAGCCATCGAGCTAACATTCGCTGCTTCCAAGCTCGTCGACACCGGCCTCTACGACGCCGTCGTCACACTCGGTTGCGTCATCCGCGGAGGCACACCCCATTTCGACTACGTTTGCCAGGCCGTAACGCAGGGCAACGCGCTCCTCAACAGCGACTGCGACATTCCTATTATCTTCGGGGTCCTCACCGTCGACAACGAGCAGGATGCAATCGACCGTGCCGGAGGAAAGCTCGGAAACAAAGGTGCCGAAGCGGCCGAAGCGGCACTCCTAATGTACGACTTCGTCGAGAAAGTAAACAACATTTGAACGCGACGAACTCTCCGCTGCCCGCAGGCGTTTTAGTATAAAGCCACCGGGGCACTCCCCCCGCCTGTCCAACTTAAAACGCATCTAAATGGCAAATTATCCTAAACGCAAATCTTCCTCCACTCTGTGGGCATGGATTGTTATCGCTCTCATCGTGGCTACGATCGCCATAGCCTCGCTCTACTACATCGGTTGGTTCGACGCCAACACTCACACCGACACTCCACTCGGCGACAACGTCGAGCAACAGTACGAAATCACCCAACCCAACGCCGACCAGCCCGGGGAAGCCGACTGGCAGAACGCCGACGGTGAATCTCTACGCCAGGAAATCGTACACCCGCAGAATTAGAGCGTGCGCACCGGACGCGGCCCCAGTGTTTGAATTATGAAATCTATCATCGCCGTAATCTTCATCTGCCTTGCAGGCTTTTGGATTGCCGCAGGATGCTCGAACTCACAAAGCACTCCCGCCGACACTCTCCACGATGCCGAAGAGGCTTTCGCACACCGCCAATTCTCCAAGGCGCAGCACATCCTCTCTTCACTCGCCGACAGCCCCGATTTCAATGCAATGAGCGTCGACGAGCTTTGCCGTATGTCGCTGCTGTGCATGAGGCTGGGTGAGGCTCAGCCCGACAGCGACGAGGCCGACATTGCACTCGCTGCTCGCGTATATATTACTGCTCTCCGACGCAACAGCGACTCCGCTGTGGCCTTTATCAACGCCGTCGACATCGACGACAGAGGACGGGCTGCAATTCTCCGAGCGCTCGCCGCGGCAAACCACCCCGACAGCCTCGCATTCGTCGACGACGAATACACTGACTCCATACCATGACCGCATCCGACGACTGGCGAGCTCGACTCGCATCACTCCTCCCCGACGACCATACGCCGGCCAACGACGACGCCGACACCGCCCTCCAAGCCCCGGAAGGCATCGCCGCACAGACCACGCGCCTCGACATCGTCTACGAGCGCAAGGGCCGGGCCGGAAAACCCGCCACCATCATCACCGGCTTCACCGTCGACCACGACACCGTCGCCGACCTCGCATCCGACCTCAAAAAACGCCTCGGCACAGGCGGCTCCTCCCGCGGCGGAGAAATCCTCATCCAGGGCGACCGCCGCCAGGACCTCCTCCGCCTCCTAACCGCCAAAGGCCTCAAAGCCCGCATAATATAACTACATAAGTAAAATTGTTGTGGCCGCATACATTGCAATGTCACTAACTTAACACATAAGCAACTGATTTTCAGCGGCAAAGTAGGGAGAGTGTTGCAAAACTCAAAATTGTGCAGAAGTTATTCTCGGCTCGCCATCCAAAGTACTGATTAGCAAC
>CABRZA010000018.1 GCA_902475285.1 uncultured Porphyromonadaceae bacterium | reverse complement strand
GGAACCCCATTACGCCATCAGCCGAACTCAAAATTTCATCCACATACTTTATAATTCAATACAATAAATAATTTTGGACACATACTTATGGAGAAAATAAAAGCATATCTTCGGCGCCCGCAGGTGTGGGGCTTCTTTGTTTCGGTAGTTGTGATGGCGGTGCTTTCGCTGGCATTTTTCTATCCCGACAACTTCGAGGGCAACGTGCTCAACCAGCCCGACATGCAGCAAGGGGCAGCCAACGGTCAGGAAGGCGCCGCCTACGAGGCCTCCACGGGCGAGAAGGCATTGTGGACCAACTCTCTCTTCGGGGGCATGCCCACGTTCCAGATTTCGCCGTCCTATCCGTCGAACAGCCTCTTCACCTGGCTCAACACCGTGTACGGTCTGGGGCTGCCGGCGCCGTCGAACCTCCTCTTCATGATGATGTTCGGCTTCCTCATCCTGCTCTTCACCATGAAGATGCGGTGGTACTATGCGCTGATAGGTGCCGTGGCGTGGGGATTCTCGTCGTACTTCATTATAATAATAGGTGCGGGACACATATGGAAGTTCCTCGCCCTGACCTATGTTCCGCCGACGATTGCGGGCCTACTGTTGCTCTACCGCGGGCGCTATATAGGCGGCGCGGCCATGCTGGGGCTTTTTGCCATGCTTCAGCTCAATGCCAACCATCCGCAGATGACCTACTACTTCGGCCTGGTGATGGTGCTTCTTGCCGCGGCATACCTCATCGACGCCATTCGCCGGCATGAGATGAAACGCTGGCTCGCGGCGTCGGCGCTGGCTCTGGGCGCCGGCGCGTTGGCCCTGGGCGCCAACCTGCCGTCGCTCTACAACACATACGAATACGCCAAGCAGACCACCCGTGCCAGCTCGGAGCTGCACGCTGAAGCCCCGGCTGCCGCTGACGGCACGGAGGCCGAGCGCCCCACCGGAGGAATGCCCAAGGAGCAGATCGTGGGCTGGAGCTACGGACGGGCGGAGATGTTCACCCTTGTGGTGCCCAACTTCAAGGGCGGAGCCAGCGCGCGCCCCGAGGGGGGTGTGATGGTGCCCACGTCGCTCGCCGAGCTCGAGGGCGCCGAGCAGTTGGCACAGCAAGCGCCCCTGGTGCAGTATATGAGCCAGTATTTCAACGACTCGGAGGGCACGAACGGCCCCGTGTATGTTGGCGTGCTCGTCGTCGCCCTCTTCTTGGTGGGAATATGCATAGTGCGCGGGCCGCTGAAGTGGTGGCTGCTCGCCTCCACGGTGCTGTCGGTGGTGTTCGCCCTGGGGCGCAACGCCGAGGGCATAACCGACTTCATGATTTATAACTTCCCGCTCTACAATAAGTTCCGCGCGGTGGAGAGCATCTTGGTCATCGCCGAGTTCACCATGCCGTTGCTTGCCATCGTGACGCTGGAGCGTATAGTAGATGCCGGCCGAGAGGCGTGGACGAAGTGGAAGAAGCCCTTATTGTACAGCTTCGGTCTCACGGCGATGGTGTGCGTGTTTGCCATAATCGCGCCCGGCGCCTTCGGCGACGCCATCACCGACAACGACCGCGCAACCTCCGAAAGCATACAGAAGCAGATCGCCGAGATGGGCCGCGCCCAGGGTGCCACACCCGAACAGATATCGGCCTACGCCTTCGAATACTCCATAGAAAACGTCAAAAACCGCAGTGCTGCCGAGAGTCTGCGCTACGGCATGGCCCGCGCCGACGGCCTGCGCTCGCTGATGTTCCTTCTTGCGGCGGCCGCCGTGCTCGGCTTCATGATGGGCGGCCGCCTGAGCCGCCGCTGGGCCGTTGCCGCCGTGGGCGTGCTGATACTCTGCGACCTCTACTCGGTCGACAAGCGCTATGTGTCGCACGCGTCGTTCATACCTTCGGCGACTCCCGACGGGAGCGTGGCCTTCACTCCCGACGAGATAGACCGCGTCATCCTCGCCGACACCTCGGCACACTACCGTGTGCTCGACATACCGGGCTTCTACACGGCCGACCGCTCCTACTTCCACAAGACCCTCGGAGGTTATCACGCTGCCAAGCTGGGACGGTACGACGACATAATAAAGGAGCGCCTGGCGCCGGTGGCCCAGATAGGCTACTACGACGGCGATCCTATCCTCGACGATCCTGCCGTGGCCGACGTGGCCTCGCGCCTGCGCTCGGGCTACCGTGTGGCCGACATGCTCAACGCCCGCTATGTGATAACGGGCGACGAAGCCCAGCCTCTGGTGCGCAACTACAACGCTCTGGGCAACGCATGGCTCGTTGACGACATACGGTGGGTTGACGGCGCACGTCAGGAGATGGACGCCCTCGATGCCGCGACCCTCGATTTCGGGCGCACCGCCGTGGCCGACCGCAGCTTTGCCGCGATGCTTCCCGAAGCACCGTCGCTTGCGCCGGGCGATACCGTATACCTCACCTCTTACAGCCCCAACCGCCTCACTTACCATGTGAGCACGGCCCACGGCGGCGTGGCGGTGTTCTCGGAGGTATGGTTCCCATGGGGATGGAAGGCCGACATCGACGGCAAGGAGGCGCCCATAGTGCGTGCCGACTACATCCTCCGCGCCCTGGCCGTTCCGGCCGGCAGCCATACTGTGACCATGACTTTCGACCCGGCTTCGCTCCACGTTACGTCGGGCATAGCCTACGGTTGCGTGACATTGATATATCTCATCGTGGCCGGCGCTCTCTTCGCGGCCGTCACGGGCATACAGGGGCCCTCGAAACCCAAGGAGGGATGCTGACGCTCAATCCGCTGCGGATGTACCGCCGCTGGCGTCACGGACGGGGTTTCGGCGTGCACTCGCCTTTCGCCTATCACTTCATCACCGAGGTGCTCAGGCAGCCGCTGCCTTACTACGCCTATACCCGCATCGGGGGCCGTACCGAGCGCACCATATTTCGCATCGCGGCCTTTCTCGGGCCTGCTACCGTGGCCGTGGCAGCCCCACGGCAGGTGCGCGAGGCCATAGCCCTTGCCGTCCCCCGTGCGCGCATCATCGCTCCCGGCGAAGGTGCGGCCGACCTTCTGGTGGTCGATGCCGAGGAGCATCCGGGCGTCAAGGCCGAGGCCGGGCAGCACGCTGTAATCATCAACCCCGAGGGCAGCGCTGCATGGCCCGCACTCTGCGGCGCCATGCAGCGCGGCATGACTTTCGCCGGCGGAGGCATCCTCGCCGTGGCTGTGGCTCTGCCGCATCTTCCGCGCCAGCATTTCGATGTGAACTTCTGAGGCCGGGGGTGGAATATGTCATGCCGCAAAGCCCCGCAGGCGCCCCCCCCCTCGCCCAAAAGTTAGCCTTTCGGGAATATTTTGAAAAAAATTTTGGCGGTTTGCCAAAAACGAGGTATTTTTGGCACATCAAAACTTAAAATACCTTTACCATGATAAGCCCCTTAGCCTATGTGGACAGTTCGGCCAAAATCGGAGCCGATGTCACCATCCATCCATTCGCGTATGTCGACGCCGACACTGTAATCGGCGACGGCTGCGAGATAATGCCCTATGCCAGCATAATCCACGGCACGACCCTTGGCAAGAACGTGAAAGTATACCAGGGCGCCATCGTGGGCGCCGACCCGCAGGACTTCCGCTGGAAGGGCCAGAAATCCTACTGCTCGGTGGGCGACAACACCGTAATACGCGAGCATGTAATCATCAACCGAGGCATCGAAAGCGAAGGCGGCACGAGCATCGGCGCCGACAGCTTCGTGTTTGCCGACAGCCATGTGGGCCACGACAGCCATATAGCCGATAAGTGCGTGATAGGCAACAGTGTGAACATAGCCGGCACAGTCGAAATAGATACAGGCACCATACTCTCGTCGGGTGTCGTGATCCACGAGCGCTCGCGACTGGGCAAGTACGTTCTTGTCAAAGGCGGCACGCGCATAAGCTCCAATGTTCCTCCCTACACCATCATGGCGCACAATCCCGTGACCTACTACGGCGTCAATGCCATAGTGATGCGTCGCCACGCAGGCTTCACCGAAGAGCAAATCGACGATATCGCAAAGGCATACCGCCATATCTATCAGTGCTCTACATCGGTGTTCAATGCTCTGCGGCGCATAGAGACCGACATAGCCGACACGCCCGTACGCGCCGAAATTCTCCGCTTTGTGCGCGACAATGACATGAAGCTCGCGGGCGACCGTTTCGAAGCATAGTATTTGTGTCGTCGTGCCACCCCGGTGCGGCGACGCAAAACATTTTTCCGCGTCGGGTGTTAGATTAGATGAAAGCGTCGGGATATGTTCCGAAATGCTTTCAACGCAAGTTCTGAATTTAACAAAAAATGTAAAAAAACTTTGCAGTTTCAACGTTTCAACCTACATTTGCAGGCTTAAACTGCAAGATAACTAACACTCGGTTCATATGAAAAAGACACTCATTGCAGCAGCTGCTGCCGTCCTGGCCACCGCCGGCGCGTCAGCACAGGTAATCGAAGAGCCGTCGTTCTTCGACAATTTCTCCATCGGCCTCGATGGCGGTGTCACCACACCGATGCATAACAACGCCTTCTTCGGGTCGATGCGCGGCGTAGCCGGCCTCCACATAGGCAAGCAGATAACGCCCGTCTTCGGAGTGGGCGTCGAGAGCGCCTTCGCCGTCAACACTTCGTCGTGGAAGGGCATGCCCCACTCGTCGACCGCCTTCGACAACTCCTATGTGGGCGTCTACGGTACGGCCGATCTCTTCAACCTCTTCGGAGGATATAAGTGCGGCGTGCGCCCGTTCACCATCGAAGCCCTCCTCGGCGCCGGCTGGGGCCACGACTACTATGCCGAATGCGACGGCGTGGACGACTGGAACTACTTCGCAACAAAAGTGGGCCTGAACTTCAACTTCAACGTCACCGAGCACCTCACCGTTGCCGTAAAGCCCTCGATAGTATGGAACATGAACGGCAACTACGAGCAGTCGGCCACGGCCTACAACATCAACAAGGCAACCTTCAACCTCATGGCCGGTGTAAGCTACCGCTTCGGCGACGGCTTCCCCTGCGTGCGCCCCTACGACCAGGCACAGGTCGACGATCTTAACGGCCAGATCAACGCCCTCCGCGCCGACCTCGCCACTTCGGTGGCCAACGCCGACGCATGGCAGACAAAGGCCAACGCCCTTGCCACCGAGCTCCAGGCTTGCCAGAACCGCAAGCCCGAGGTGGTGAAGGAAGTGACCAATCAGTTCAACTCCGTGCGCTTCGTATTCTTCCGCGTAGGTTCGTCGAAGGTTACCTCCGACCAGATGCCCAACGTGGAGATGATAGCCGACTACATGAACCAGAATCCAAAGTCGAAAGTCGTGATCAAGGGCTACGCATCGCCCGAAGGCAACTATGACTTCAACATCAAGCTCGCCCGCAGCCGTGCCGAATCAGTCCGCGACATCCTCATCCGTCGCTTCAAGATTGCCGCCGACCGCATCACGGCCGAAGGCGAGGGCATAGGCAACATGTTCGAGGTCGACTCCTGGAACCGTGTATCAATCTGCACGCTTGAAGAGAAATAAGCCCTGTGGCTTACTGACATTACATAACAGACACACACAAACACACCCGGCGGAGATGCCCCCACGGCCTCTCCGCCGAGTTAACCTTATTAAAAGCCTCCTTATGGAAAACATCGCCAACATCATCGGCAGTATTGCCGCTATCTGCATGATTTTCGGCTACCTGCCGCAAGCCATCGTCACCATCCGCACACGCGACACCGACGGCATAGCCCTTCCCACCTTCTGCATGCTCGGGCTGGGCTCCATCTTTTTCGTGGTCCAGGGCATCATTACATCCAACTGGCCGCTGGCCGTGACCAACATCATCACTACCATATGCTCGGTGATAGTGTTCGGCATCAAAATCCACAACGACTACTTCAAGAAGCGCAAGAAATAATGGCAGTGGAGCCTCATTCTCTTAAAAAAAGTTAAAATAAGCACCAAAGCGATGCGCCAGGGCGTTATGCCTTGCGGAATGCATAAAATTCCTGAAATCACGGCAATAATTTTGCTGCGAATGCGTATATATTAAAAATAATTTCGTAACTTTGCACGCTTAAACGGGCGGAAAGTGCAAATTTTCTGCCCTTCGCCGGCGTATGAAGCGCCCATCGCGGCGCCTCGGCCGACGGGCTCCCATTCAGGAGATATTACATGCTGCATATCAACATATAGAGAATGAGACAACTAAAAATCACCAAGTCGATTACCAACCGCGAAAGCGCGTCGCTCGACAAGTACCTTCAGGAGATAGGCCGCGAAGAGCTTATCGGCGTAGAGGAAGAGGTCGAGCTCGCACAGCGCATACGTCAGGGCGACCAGGCGGCTCTCGAAAAGCTCACCCGCGCCAACCTGCGTTTCGTGGTATCGGTAGCCAAGCAGTATCAGAACCAAGGCCTGTCGCTGCCCGACCTTATCAATGAAGGCAATTTCGGCCTTATCAAGGCGGCCCGGAAGTTCGACGAAACGCGCGGTTTCAAGTTCATCTCTTACGCCGTATGGTGGATTCGCCAAAGCATTCTTCAAGCCCTGGCCGAGCAGAGCCGAATAGTGCGCCTGCCCCTCAATCAGGTAGGTTCGCTGAACAAAATCAGCAAGGCTCTGTCGAAGTTCGAGCAGGAGAACGAGCGTCGCCCCTCACCCGAGGAGCTCGCCGAGCGCCTGGCGGTGCCCGTGGAGAAGATTGCCGACACCCTCAAGGTAAGCGGTCGACACATCTCGGTCGACGCTCCTTTCGTGGAGGGCGAGGACAACAACCTTCTCGACGTGCTCACCAACGACGACAGCCCCATGGCCGACGCCTCGCTCACCCAGGAGTCGCTCTCCAACGAAGTTGAGCGTGCCCTCCGTCAGCTCAACGAGCGCGAGCGCGAGATACTGAAGATGTTCTTCGGCATCGGCTGCCAGGAGATGACCCTCGAAGAAATCGGCGCCAAGTTCGACCTCACGCGTGAGCGTGTGCGCCAAATCAAGGAAAAGGCCATCCGTCGTCTCAAAGGTCAGAAGAGTAAACTGCTCAAAAGCTACCTCGGCAGCTGACATCACCACTCTCATCGGCGCACCGCGCCGACAACAGCCGCCCCGGCGGCACACATCACCCCACAAGCCTGCACAGGCCACCCTCTCCACCCGCGGAGAGGGTTTTGTTTTTTATAACGGGCGTTGGGAAAAGACTGCGTGGGGGATTGGATTTGCCGGCGGTTTTTTATTTCCAATAATTTTGATTATTTTTGTGGAATCATTTGTTTTTACATCTTAACTATGGATTTCGCACGCAACAGCTACGCCATATTCGAGCGCTCGGTGGCCGACTATCATATCGACGACGATGTCGACGCCGCCACGCGCCAGCCCTATGCCGACGGCACCGTAGAGGCCACACTCTATGCCAAAAACCGCATCGACGCCGTGCAGTGGCATCTCGAGGACATTATCCGCGACCCCGATATCGACCCTGTGGAGGCCCTGGCACTAAAGCGCCGTATCGATCGCTCGAACCAGGAGCGCACCGATATGGTGGAGGAGCTCGATACCTATTTTCGCGAGCTCTACGCCGACGTGAAGCCCCTTCCGGGAGCCACGATAAACACCGAGAGCCCTGCATGGGCCCTCGACCGCCTGTCGATACTCGCGCTAAAAATCTACCACATGAAGGCCGAGGCCGAGCGCGCCGACGCCGCCGATGCCCACCGCGCCCGCTGCCGTGCCAAGCTGGCCGTGCTCGAAGAGCAGCGCGCCGACCTGACGGAAGCCATCGACACGCTTCTCGACGACATCGCCGCCGGCCGCAAGTACATGAAGGTGTACCGCCAGATGAAGATGTACAACGACACCGACACCAACCCGGTGCTCTATAAGAAAAACTGATGCCACAGGCCGCCGACAAACCCCGCACGGTGCTGGTGGCGCGTTTCTCGGCGCTGGGCGACGTGGCGATGACCATCCCTGTGGTTTACAGTGCCTGCCGCTGCCATCCCGACACTCGCTTCGTGATGGTAACGCGGCCGTCGATGACGTCGATATTCGTCGACGCCCCGGCCAACCTCACGGTGGTAGGTGCCGATGTCAAGGAGCGTTACGCCGGCGTGAGCGGCATCGCCACACTTTGCCGCGAACTCCGCGCGGAATATACCCCCGACATTTTCGTCGACCTCCACAACGTGCTCCGCACGCGCCTTATGGCCGCCTTCTTGCGCCTCCACGGCGTGGGTACGGTGCGCATAATCAAGCCGCGAGCCAAGCGCCGCGCCCTCACGCGCCGCCGCAACAAGGTGATGCTTCCCCTCACGGGCCAGCGGGCTCGCTACCGCGAGGCTTTCTTCAAGGCCGGACTGCCGATTGTGGAGCGTTTCAACGGACTATACGGCGGTCACGGCAAGGCACCCGCCGAGTGCTTTGCCGCAATCACCGCCCCGGCAGCCGAAGGTGCCCGTCGAGTGGGCATAGCGCCCTTCGCTGCCCACGACGGCAAGGTGTATCCTCCCGAGCTCATGGAGCAGGTGGTGGCCATGCTGCAAGCCGACGCCGATGCGGGGAAGCGTCTGGAAGTGTTCCTCTTCGGAGGCGGCGACAAGGAGAAGGAAATCCTCGACGCCTGGGAGGCGCGCTACCCCGTGGTGCGCTCGCTCGCCGGCAAAAAATACGGTTTCGCCGCCGAACTCGCACTCCTCAACCACCTCGACGTGATGCTGAGCATGGACTCGGCCAATATGCACCTCGCCGCCATCGCCAACACTCCCACGCTGAGCATCTGGGGCGCCACGCATCCCTATTGCGGCTTCAAGGGCTGGCACCAGACCGACGACGACACCATACAGCTGCCGCTGGAGTGCCGCCCTTGCAGCGTTTTCGGCGACAAGCCGTGCTTCCGCGGCGACCTCCTGTGCCTTTCGGCCATAAAACCCGCCGCCGTCCACGCCAAAATCCTCGAAAAGATATCCTGACAATCCAGTCGCAGGCAAGATGTTCCGCACTTTCCGTATAATCCGCATCATCATATCGCTCGTTAGCCTTGCAGTGCCCACATGGGCCTTGCTGTGGGGCTACCAGAGTGTGTTTTCGCGCATGCAGATTTTTACGGCGATATTTGCGGGCGTGGCCGTCACGCTGGTGTTCTGGCTTGTGGTGACACTCATCTACGGCCGTATATATTGCTCCACGGTGTGTCCGTTGGGCACCTTATCCGACTGTGTCGGCGCCACAGTGCGCCTGGCGCGGCGCCGCAAACCTTCCTTCACCTACGCCTCGCCGGCACGCCGCACGCAGGGCGTACTTCTTGCGCTCGCACTGGCGGCAATACTCAGCGGCTCGGCCTTCCTGCCCACGCTCTTCGACCCCTATACGGCCTACGCGCGCATGGTGGAGAATCTCATAGCCCGTCCTCTCGGCCTCAATCCTACCGGGGTGGCATATACCGGCACTACTATTGCCGTGGCCATAGCCACCGCGGCGGGCGTGATGGCGGCGTCGTGGCGGCGCGGACGACTGATGTGCAACACCGTGTGCCCCATCGGCACAATACTGGGCATAGGCAGCCGCCGCAGCCTCTATCATATCGAAATCGACCCCGATGCCTGCACGCTCTGCGGTAAGTGCGAGAGCGTGTGCAAGGCGCAGTGCATCAAGCTGCCCGAAAAGGTTGTCGACACCTCGCGCTGCGTGGTGTGCTTCGACTGCACCGCCGCATGTCCCAACGAGGCCATAACCTACCGCACCGGGCACTTCCGCCTCGACCTACCCATGATGCAGGCCACCGACAGCGCTGCCAAGAGCTGCACCAAGCCCACAGCGACAGGCTGCGCGAAATGCTCCCGCAAAAAAACAAATTCCAAATGAAACAATACCTCGACCTGCTGGACCACATCCTAACCCACGGTACACCGAAGGGCGACCGTACCGGCACCGGCACTATCTCGGTCTTCGGCTACCAGATGCGTTTCGACCTTGCCGACGGCTTCCCCCTCCTCACCACAAAAAAACTGCATTTAAAGTCGATAATCCACGAGCTGTTGTGGTTTCTCGCCGGCGACACCAATGTGCATTACTTGCAGGAAAACGGAGTGAGGATATGGAACGAATGGGCCGGCCCCGACGGCGATCTCGGTCATATCTACGGTTATCAGTGGCGCTCGTGGCCCGACTACAAGGGCGGTGCCGTCGACCAGATTGCAGAGGTTGTCGACACCATAAAGCACAACCCCGACTCACGCCGGATAATAGTGAGCGCGTGGAATGTGGCCGACCTTCCGAACATGAATCTTCCGCCGTGCCACGCACTCTTCCAGTTCTATGTGGCCAACGGGCGTCTGAGTCTCCAGCTCTACCAGCGCAGCGCCGACTGCTTTCTGGGTGTGCCGTTCAACATCGCTTCCTACGCCCTATTGCTCCAAATGATGGCGCAGGTCACGGGCCTCAAACCCGGCGAGTTCATCCACACTTTGGGCGACGCCCACCTCTATACCAACCACCTCGAGCAGGCGCGCCTGCAACTTACGCGCGATCCGCGGCCGCTGCCGCGCATGGTGATAAATCCCGAGGTCGACGACATCTTCGGCTTCAAATATTCCGACTTCACCCTCGAAGGCTATGACCCGCATCCCCACATAGCCGCCACCGTTTCAGTATGATACACATAATAGCCGCCATCGACCTGCGCCGCGGTCTGGGCTTACGCGGCGAGATGCTCTTCCATATCCGCGAAGACCTCCGGCGCTTTAAAGCCCTCACCACAGGTCATACCGTGATTATGGGCCGACGTACTTTTGAGAGCCTTCCCGGCGGTGCGCTCCCCAATCGCCGCAACATAGTGCTCAGCCGTCGCTCCGACCTTTGTCTGCCCGGCGCAGAAACGGCACCGTCGCTCGAGGACGCCCTGGCCAAGACCGCCGGCGAGCCGGAGGTGTTCATCATCGGCGGCGCGAGCGTCTACGCCGAGGGGCTTGCTTACGCCGACGTAATCGACCTCACCCTCATACATCAGACTGCTCCCGAGGCCGACACTTTCTTCCCCGAGATAGGGTCGGAATTCGAAATTGCCGACACGGATTCGCGTGACGGCTTCGATTTCATCACATATCGCCGCAAGGCATGAAACATTATAGCCTCTGCAGCGGTTATTCTGATATATTGTAAACATAACGACATCCGACATATGACATTTGAAGAATTAGGCGTTCGCGACGACCTTCTCCACGGCATCACCGACATGGGCTTCGAGACCCCCATGCCCGTACAGGAAAAAGTGATACCCGCACTTCTCAACGGCGACCACGACCTCGTGGCCCTGGCCCAGACCGGCACGGGCAAGACGGCGGCTTTCGGGCTGCCGCTACTCCAGCGCATCGACCCCGACCTCCATGTGCCCCAGGCTCTTGTCCTGGCCCCCACGCGCGAACTGTGTCTTCAAATCGCCGGCGACCTCGCCGACTTCTCGAAATACATGCCCCGCGTGGTGGTGCTCCCCGTCTACGGCGGCAGCAGCATCGAGAGCCAGATACGCGCCCTGCGTCAGGGCGTGCAGATTATCGTGGCTACGCCGGGGCGCCTCATCGACCTCATAAACCGCGGCGTAGCGAAGCTCGACGACGTACATACAGTGGTGCTCGATGAAGCCGACGAGATGCTCAACATGGGCTTCGTCGACTCCATAAACGACATCTTGAGCCATGTGCCCCAGGAGCGCCGCATGCTCATGTTCTCGGCCACCATGCCGGCCGAGGTGGCGAAGATTTCCAAGCGCTTCATGCACGAGCCCGAGGAAATAGTAATAGGCACGCGCAACATGGGCGCCGAGAACGTGCGCCACATCTACTATATGGTGAACGCTCGCGACAAATATCTCGCGCTCAAACGTATAGCCGACAACTCGCCGAACATCTACGCCATAATCTTCTGCCGCACGCGCCGCGACACCCAGGAAATCGCCGACCGCCTCATTGCCGACGGATACAACGCCGACGCCCTCCACGGCGACCTATCGCAGCAGCAGCGCGACATAACGATGAAGAAGTTCCGCGACCGTGTGGTGACCCTCCTCGTCGCCACCGACGTGGCTGCACGCGGCCTCGACGTCGACGACCTCACGCATGTAATCAACTACGGTCTGCCCGACGATACGGCAGTCTACACCCACCGTTCGGGCCGTACGGGCCGAGCCGGCAAGACTGGCGTGAGCATCGCCATCATCCACTCGCGCGAGAAGGGCAAGCTCCGCGAAATCGAGCGCATCATAGGCAAGAAGTTCGAGCGCAAGGAAGTGCCCACGCCCGAGCACATCATCGAGAAGCAGCTCTACAATCTCGCCGACCGCCTCGAGCGCGTAGAGGTGAACGATGACGAGATAAACCGCTATCTTCCCGGCGTGCTCCGCAAGCTCTCGTGGCTCTCTACCGAAGACCTTCTCAAAAGGGTGCTCTCGCTGGAATTCAACCGCTTGCTCGACTACTACAAGGACGCACCGAACATCGACTTTATCGACGAGAAACCCCGCAAGGAGAAAGCCGAGCGCCAGCCGCGCTCCGACAAGGACAAGGACCGCCGCACCGCCGAGCGCGGCATGGAGCGAATATACATCAACGTGGGCAAGGCCGACGGCTTCTACGCCGGCAACCTCATCGACATGCTCAACAAGAACGTTGCCGGCCAGCGTGTCGACGTGGGCCGCATCGACCTTCTGCCGTCCTACTCGCTCTTCGATGTGAAGAAAGGCGACGCGCACCGCGTGGTTAGCGCTCTCAAAGGCCTGGAGTTCTTCGGCAAGCGCATTTACAGCGAGGTAGCCGACCCCGACCGCGACTATGCCGGCGTCTCGTCCAAGCGTGCCAAAGGCGCCGACAACCGCCGCGCCGCAGCAAAGAAGAAAAAGAAGTAATCATCACTCTTCATACCGTCCGCCGCCGGCCGGAATCCGTTCCCGCCGACGGCTCTCCTCTGAGTAATATAGCTATGAAAATCCCCGCCGCAGCCGCCGCGCTGCTCATCGTCTTCTCCCTCTCGGCACGCGAGGCTACCACGGCTTTCCTCGAAGCCACCGACGAAGCCGTGCCCTCCATACCGCCACGGCTGCGCACGGCCCTTCTCAAGCCCGGCAGCCGCATGACCGATGTCTTCGGCTACGATGTGGCCACGCTTTCCGTCGAGCCGCAGATGATGTCGTTGCGCCTGGCCTCGAACACGGTGCTCACCGTAGCCACCGTACCCGACGGGCGCGATACACTCGACGTGTTCATCGAGAGCGTCGACCTGCCTCAGATCGACAGCCGTGTGGCCGTATACCGTGCCGACGGTACGCGCCTCTCCGGGGTGAAGACGCCCGCAATGTCCGACTTCGTGGTGCCCGGCCGCGAGAAGGAGGTGAAGGGACGCCTCGACTTGCCTGCCGTCTTTTCGGTGGCCTGTTCCTACGACCCCGCGACGGGTGTTTTCACCTTCACCAACACCTCGTTCACCGACGTTACGCGCCGGACCGATGCCGATGTGGCCGGGCTCTTCCTGTCGGAGCGCCGCTACACCCTGCGCAAGGACCGCTTAATACCTGTAAAAGATTGACATGCCTACCCTTGACGATACCGTGGCGTTGCCCCTCAGCGCACTCACGCGCCGCATAGCCGGCGCGCTGTCATCGACTCCCGGACTTACGGGAGTATGGGTCACGGCCGAAACTTCCGACCTCCGTTGCTCGGGCGGTCACTGCTACATGGAGCTCATCGACAAGCGCGCCGACGGCACGCCACTGGCGAAATGCCGCGCCGTGATATGGGCATCGTCATTCCCTGCCATCAGCCGCAAGTTTACCGAAGCCACGGGCGCTCAGCTCCGCTCCGATATGAAGGTGATGGTGCTGGTGTCGGTGTCGTTCCATGCCGTATATGGTATGTCGCTTGTAATCAACGACATCAATCCGGCGTTTACTGCCGGCGACCTTGCCGCGCGCCGTCTGGCCATCTACAACCGCCTCAAGGCCGAGGGTGTGGCCGACCTCAACCGCAGCCTGCCCTGGCCCGTGGCGCCGCAGAGAGTGGCCGTCATATCGGCACGCGGGGCCGCCGGCTACGGCGACTTCGTGCGCCAGCTGCACGACAATCCGCGTCGCCTGGCATTCTCCACTACGCTCTTCGAAGTGGCGCTGCAAGGCGAGCGTACGGCGGCATCGGTAATAGGCGCCCTCGACGCCGTGGCAGCCGACATCGACAGCTTCGACTGCGTCGTCATAATCCGCGGCGGCGGTGCCGTGGCCGACCTGGCGTGGTTCGACAACTACGACCTCGCCGCCAACGTGGCGCAGTTCCCCCTCCCCGTAATAGTGGGCATAGGCCACGAGCGCGACGTGACGGTGCTCGACTATATCGCCAATACACGCGTAAAAACGCCGACAGCCGCCGCCGAGGCCCTCCTGCGCCGCGTGGGCGACGCCCTCGATGCCGCCGTTGGAGCCGCCGATGCCATCAACACCGCCGTGAAGCGCATCATCGCCGCCCGCAGCGAGCGCTTGGCTTACATCGCCGGGCGGCTGCCGCTGATGGCACACGGCGTAGTGGAGCGCAACCGCCAGCGCGTGGGGCCACAGCGCGTGCAGATGATAGCCCTCGCGGCGCGCAATGTCGTGTCGCGTTGCCGCATGGCCGTGGGGCCAGAGCGTAACGAAGCCCTCCGCATCGCCGCCGCCAACATCATAGGCCGGCGCCGCGCCCGCCTCGACGCCGTCGCCGAACTCCTCGACGCCCTCTCTCCCGAGGCCACCCTCCGCCGCGGCTACAGCATAACCCGCGTCGGCTCTCACGCCATCACCGATCCCGCCTCAATAACCCCCGGCACCATCCTCACCACCACCCTCGCCGCCGGCATCATCACCTCGGAGGCCAAATGAGATCTCCCGCAGGCTGAGCGGGCTGTGTGGGCGGCTTGGGATGGTTTGAAAACGGGCGTGGCGGTGGCAATTTGTGTGGTGTGGGAGCGATTTTGCGATTTTTTGATTCTTTTCTGCCCGAGTTTTTGGGCATTTTGCAAATTATGCCTAATTTTGTAGCCTAAAAACATAAAACCATCTCCGGTATGACAGAAAAAATCGACCTTCTCGACCGTCGCATTCTCAATATAGTCATGCGCAACGCACGTGTGCCCTCAAAAGATGTAGCCATCGCCTGCAAGGTGTCGCGCGCGGCAATACACCAGCGTCTCCAGCGCATGATAGACCTCAACATAATCACCGGCTCGGGCTATCACGTAAATCCCAAGGTTCTCGGCTACGCCACCTGCACCTATATCGGCGTGAATCTCGAACGCGGTGCCATGTATCTCGACGTCGTGCCCGAGCTCGAGAAGATTCCCGAAATTGTGGAATGTCACTTCACCACCGGCCCCTATACCATGCTCGTGAAGCTTTTCGCCCGCGACAACGAACACCTCATGGAGCTGCTCAACAAGAAAATACAGCGCATACCCGGTGTTACCGGCACCGAGACTCTCATCTCCCTCGACCATTCCATATCGCGCGGAATTCCCATTTCGCTCGACCCCGACGACGAAGACGATAAAATTTAACACCTACCGATTCTTGCCATGTTGAAACGCCTTATGGCGGCTTTCGCCGCTTTCCTTGGACTCGCTTCCGGCGCGTCCGCACAGCAGCCCGCACATACTTCTCTCCCGCACCCCGAATGGAGCCGCAACGCGGTAATCTACGAGGTGAATACCCGTCAATACACCCCCGAAGGCACTTTCAAGGCCTTTCAGGCACAGCTCCCCCGTCTCAAAGAGCTTGGCGTGGACATACTCTGGTTCATGCCCATACACCCCATATCGGAGCTCAACCGCAAGGGCGAGCTCGGCAGCTACTATGCCGTGGCCGATTATAAGGGCGTAAACCCCGAATTCGGTACCATGGACGACTTCCGCGCCGTGGTCGACGCCGCCCATGCCGCCGGCATGAAGGTGATAATCGACTGGGTGCCCAACCACACCGGCTGCGACAACCCCTGGGTGAAGGAACACCCCGATTTCTTCGCACTCAATGAGGAGGGTAAAATGTACGGTCCGTTCGACTGGACGGACGTATACCAGCTCGATTACTCGAATCCCGAGATGCGTCGCGCCATGATCGACGCCCTCAGCTTCTGGCTTCGTGAAGCCGGTATCGACGGCTTCCGCTGCGACGTGGCAGGCCGCGTGCCCGTAGATTTTTGGAACGAAGCGCGCCACGCGCTCGACGCTGCCGCCGGCCGCCCGGTGTTCATGCTTGCCGAGGCCACCGAGCCCGAGCTCGTGGAGCACGCCTTCGACATGGACTACAACTGGCCCATGAAGGACCTTTTCAGCCACATAGCCAACACGGCAGGGCAGTATAGCTTCGGCGACAAGAAGCCCGATTATCCTGAGCGCCATGCCGCCGACATCGACTCCCTTCTGCAACAGCAGGCAGCCACATACCCCGTGGACAGCTACATGATGAACATGACCTCCAACCACGACCTCAATTCGTGGGAAGGCACCGAGTTCGAGCGCCTGGGCAAGTTCGCTCCGGCCTTCGCCGTGCTGAGCTACACCCTTCCCGGCATGCCTCTGATATACACCGGCCAGGAAGCCGGTCTCGACCGCGCTTTGGAATTTTTCGTCAAGGACACGCCCCCCGCATGGGAGCCCCGCAACGATTATTTCGCCTTCTATCAGACGCTCAATGTCCTCAAACACTCGCGTCCCGAACTTGCTGCCGGCGAGAAAGGCGGCAAGATGCACTTTATCAAAACCGGCAATGCCGACCTCACCGCCTTCAAGCGTGAGCTCGGCGGCAAAGGCACTTTTGTAGCCGCCAACCTCGGCACGGCCGCAGCGCTCCTCGAGCTATGCTCCAAATGCAAGCCCGACTTCAAGAATGCCGTCAATGCCATCACCGGCGAGGCCGTGACCGCCGCGCCCGCGCAGCTCGCTCCCGGTGAATACATCGTGGTAACCTACGACATCGACTGATACACCGAACGCTATGGCCGACACCGACAGCCGCTGGACCGAGATTGAGCATCTCCCAGAATGGGACGAGGAGTTCTATCACATCTACACAGCCAAGAAATTCGGCAAGTGGGTGATGATAAAGACCCTGCGCCCCGAGTACGCCTCCGACCCGCGCTATCAGGCCATGATAGAGCAGGAGTTCGACGTGCGTTATAGTCTCGCACATCCGAACATCGTGATGATCAACGACTTCGAGGAAATTCCCGGTATAGGACGCTGTATAGTGACCGACGATGTTTACGGCGACAGCCTCCGCAAGCTCATCGACACTGGGAAAGTCACGCCGCAAGTCATAGAGCAGCTCCGCCACCAGCTCCTCAACGCTCTCGAATACATTCAGAGCAAGCACATCGTGCACCCTCCGCTCACTCCCGACAACATCATATTCACCGAAAACATCGGCAACCTCAAGCTCATCGACGTGGGCTACGAGCAGCGTCCGCGCCTCTCTCACCAGAGCGTGGCCGACGACATCTACAACTACGGCCTGGTGCTCACCGAAGCCCTCGATGCCGCCAAGTCGACCGACCCAGTACTGCGCCGCGTGGCGCGCCGGTGCTCCGACACCGACCCCAAGCGCCGCTTCACCAACGTGCAGGCCGTGCATCTGGCCCTCGAAAACCGCCGTTCGTCGGTGCCCGCACTGATTATCCTCATATTCCTCCTCCTGATGGTGCTCCTGGTGGTTTGGCTCATGTCGCCCTATCGCCCCGACCCACCGGAACCAACAGCTTTGCATAAAGTCAACACGACCATAAAATGTCTGTATTCGTTCATCCTATAGCAACCGACAAAGACCAGCTGCTCCAATACGTGCAGTTCGGCATCGACCTTTACCGCGGCAACGACTGCTATGTGCCGCCGCTTATAACCGACCAAATCGACACGCTGCGCCCCGAAGGAAATCCGGCCTACGACTTTTGCGAGGCGCAGTCGTTCATGGCTTTCCGCAACGGCGAGCCCGTGGGCGCCATAACAGCAATAATCAACCGCGCCGCAAACGAAAAAACAGGAGAGCGCCAGGTGCGTTTCGGTTTCATGGATTTCATCGACGACGAAGAAGTCGTCGACGGTCTTTTCGATGCCGTGGCCGCATGGGGACGCGAAAGGGGCATGACCGAGATGGTGGGGCCCCTCGGTTTCACCGATCTCGACCCCGAGGGCATGCTCACCGAAGGCTACGACCAGATAGGAACGATGGCCACTATATACAACTACCCCTACTACGTCAGCCACATGGAGCGCATGGGCTTCGATAAAGACGCCGAGTGGGTTGAATACCGCATCACCGTTCCGGAAGGTATCCCCGAGAAGCACCAGCGCATCTCCGACATCGTGGCCCGCAAATTCGGCCTCAAAGTCAAGAAATTCACGTCCAAGAAAAAAATCAAGGAGCAGTACGGCCGAGCAATCTTCGACCTCGTCAACGAGGCATACGCCGACCTCTACGGCTTCGTGCCCCTCACCGACCGTCAGATTGAGCACTACATCAACATCTACCTCGGTGTGCTTCGCCTCGACGACGTAACGCTCATCGTCGACTCCGACGAGCGCCTTGTAGCTTTGGGCATATCGATGCCCTCGATGTCGAAGGCTCTGCAAAAATCGCGCGGACGCCTCTTCCCCTTCGGCTGGTATCACCTCCTGCGTGCCATCAATGGTCACTCCGACGTTGTCGACCTACTTCTGGTGGCCGTAAAGCCCGAATACCAGAGCAAGGGCGTCAACGCCCTGCTGTTCAGCGACCTTATTCCCCGCTATATCGCCAACGGCTACAAATTTGCCGAGAGCAACGTGGAGCTCGAAGGCAACGCCAACGTGCAGAAACAGTGGGAATACTTCGAGCGTAGGCTTCATCGCCGTCGCCGCGCCTGGAAGAAGGCTCTGTAATTATCGTCGACCTATTTTGTCCCTGCCCGATATCAGATTGCGGCAGGGGCTTTTTATGTCACCCTTGTCTTCAATTCCAATTCACATTCTGCAATTCCCATTATAAAAAGGCCGTGCCAATCCCGGCACAGCCTTTCTCCGTAATGATTTTCTTTAACCTTAATCTCGTTTTTTTGTTTCTCTATTCCATTCGAGCCTCGATGTTGTTCAAGGCTTCGTCCCAATATATGGAGAAGCATACCCTCGGCGGGCGAGCGTTCCTTAAAGTTAAATTCGCGGCACGCTTCGTGCTCCCTCTGCCGGCCGGCAAACAATGCCTGCCGGCAGCAGGAGTCATGAAACGCTGTGAGGAGTATGCCGCGTCATCATTGCTAAGTGTAATATAATTGAAGTTACTTTACTGCAATCTTTATTGTCGAGGCGCTGCCGTCGGCTGCAATGGCGCGGGCGATATATACGCCGGCGGCAAGGCTTTCGGTGCCTACTGCATCGGAGCCCCGGGCTACGGCAACACCGCTCACGGTGTAGAGAGTGATGGCCGAGCCTTCGGCACGCAGCGTGCGGCCGTCGTAAGTAATGCCCGAGGTAGATACTACAGTATCTTCGATACCGCTCATTTTGGCGTCGACGTTGAAGCTGGCCGACATGCCGGCGTAGCTGACCGTAACAACTGCCGTGCCGACTTTCGACGAAGCAAATTCAAGTGTGAGCGCGTTGCCTTCAACCGAACCATTGCCTGTGGGCATGGCTACTTCTTCGTCGGTGCTCTCGCAGGTGAAACCTCCGACAAGAGCCTCGGAGTCGATGGTCTCGCGGCTGATGAAGACGATGGTGTTGGTGAAGGTGAGACCCTCTTCGGTGCTTATGTCGGGCGTCACGGCATAAGCCTGGATTTCGTGATAGAGGCTCGGATCCCACGCAGGCACAGCGTTCCAGGGATTGTCGATGTCGTTTCCGAACTTGAAGCCACGGGCTGTGAAGAAGTCGCTGTCGACGGCATCCTCGGCTATCGTTTCGCCCTCGGTGGTACCGGCGCCGGTGTTTTCCGAGAAGGCTGCCAGAGATGCGATGGCATAGTTGCCTTCAAAGCCTGTCTCTACGGCGCCGGCGGCTCCCGGTTCGTAGATGGGATTGCCCTGGTCGTCGTAGCCGGCGGCTTCGGGTTCTTCGTTGTACGATGTCCAGCCGGCGATACGGTGGATTGTGGTGTACTTCTGGGCATATTCGGGAGTACCGGCAGTCTCGAAGCCTTTCAGCGAGGCGAGCGCCACATAGCAGTTCTTGATGCTCATGGCATTGCTTTGGCCGTCGTAGTTGGCCATGAGTTCGCCCACGATGCCGCCGGCTTTCGGGCCTCTGCTGAAGCGGCCTCCGTCGGTGGCCTCGATTTCACCTTCCACATAGCAGCGCTCTACGATCGAACGCTTGTCGGAGCCGATGATGCCGCCCACGGTATTGAGTGCCGTGAGTTTGGCGTCGACGTGGCAGTCGGTGATTTCCTCGTCGCCGGTCATAGTGTACGACAGGATGCCGCCCACGGGGCTGCCGCCGACGATGGTGCCCACAAAGGAGCATCCTTTCACCTTTGAGCCGGTGGCGGCGGCGCATAGGATGCCGCCGACTTCGGACGCCGGCAGATTGATGTTGCCGTTGGAAACCGAGCATGCCGTAATCGCGGTGGTGCCCGTAACGCGGCCGAAGAGACCGCCGAATTCGGCCTCTACTGTGGAATGGTCGACTGTAAGACCGTATACGTGGATATTCTCGTAGGTCGCAGCTGCCGTATTGGCGGCAATGAGGCCGCCGCGTGAAATCTTGTCGTTGAGATAAATCACGGCATCGCGGAAGTTGATGTCTTTAACCGCGGCACCCGAGTGCATGTAGGTGAATATGCCGGCTTCGGTGCCCGTGGCGTCGATAGTGAGGCCATTTACAGTGTGACCGCCACCGTCGAGCTGACCGGTGAACTGACCCGTTATCGGAGCGAAGACGAAGCCCGTTGCGTCGATGTCGCACACCAGTTTGAAGTGCGACGCGGGGGAGCTTTGCATCTGCTGTAGATCGGCTACGGTCGATATCAGGTAAGGGTTGGCGGCGCTGCCGTCGCCGCCCTTGGCAAACTTGCTCAGGGGGAGCTCATAGAAATGCTGGGTAATTTTGCTGTCCTTGTTGAACATCACGCAGAGCACCCGCTGGCCTTCGAGGTTGATGAGATTTACCGAATAAAGAGGGCCGGAGGTTTCATCGGGGACACTGTGGAGCAGCACGTCGCCGTCGGCTGTGGCAAGCATGAACTCCTCGCGGGTCTGCGACGAGCCGCTGCGGAGATAGCGCTTCACCAGCACCATGTATTCCACCTTGTCGTCGGTGTTGAATACATACGGCGTCAGGGCGGTCTGCGTGGTGAATACCTGTGCGTAGGCAACGTTCTGACCGATGTTGATGCGGTCGACGCGCTCAAGCTCTCCGTCGGGAGTCACATAACCCATCTGATGGTAGGTATTGCCGTCAGTATCAGTGTCGGCTGCCCCGAGCTGGAACACCCAGCGGTACGATGTGCCGTAAGGCACACGGTCGACGGCTGCCGTAAGGCTTTGGCCGCCGAGCTGCTGCGGAACCGACGTCACTGCCGAGCCCGAGTAAAGGTCGACAAACTCGAAGGTATAGCCCGACACGCCGGTATAGACGCACATCATCTGTGGCTCGAAGCCTTTCACGTCGGAGAGAAGAATGGCGTCGGAAATACCTTCCACGATAGTGCGCAGGGCATTGCCGTCCTTGTCGTACACTATGTAGGCCAAAGTGCTGTTCTCGTTGTGGTCCATGGCGTTGCGGCATACCGTGAAGGTGGGTTCGCCGGCCTTGCCGCCCATCTGGCCCGTATAGTCGATGTCGTCGGTGTAGCGGAGTTCGCCGACGCTGTAATAGGTGTAGAACGCTCCGCCTGTCGTAATCTGTGTGGTGGGGACAGCCGTGCTCGACTCCTCGACAAACGAATCACCGCCTACCGAGAATGTCTTGATGATGAGGTGATTGTCGGGGGTGGCATCCTCGTTGTAGTTGCCGTTCTCGTCCGGAAGGCCCACGGGGTCGACAAGGAATGGCTTCTCGTAGTACGACAGCGCGAACATCGGCTTGTCTCCATGCATGTAGGGCCAGAAGAAGGCCGTGGTCTGCTGGTCGCCGGGAAGATTGTTGAGCGGGATCTTGGTCTGGTTGATTACACTCGGGCCTCCGGCATACGACGCCCGCTTGTAGGTTGTCAGCACGTTTTTGCACGAGTTGGCGAACTCAACCAGAGTCTCTGCGTCGATATTGCCCTCTTCGGTAAGGAATGTGTAGTAGTAGTTCTCGTTCCACGGGCTCGTGGTGCCGTTGATGGAGGCAACCTCGTAGCCCGAGAACTCCATCAGCGACACATCGTTGCCGTCGCCATCCTTCTCGCCGCCTATGCTGTAAACCTTCGAGTGATAGTCCACATAGGGATACGGATTCGGATGCTCGCTGTCCTTGTTCACGGCTATCGACACTACAATCTCATATTTGTTGTCGTAGTTGAAGAACTTCTGGCTTACCGTAAGCGAAATTTGAATCTGCGGTACACGAATC
>CABRZA010000017.1 GCA_902475285.1 uncultured Porphyromonadaceae bacterium | reverse complement strand
AGGACAGCTCAGGAAATAGTGGATCTGACAATGCCTCAGTAACAAACATCGTTGTCAACGGCCAATTTATTGACAGACTGACCTTAGGCAGCAACGGCAGTAGTCCGCTCTTTAGTTCTTGCCCCTTAGATGAAGTGTATATAGGCCGGCGGATATCATATCAGACAGATGCCGACCACGGTTACTCGCCTTTCTACCGCAACACGAGCCTCCGAAGCGTGGAGATTTCGGATGCAGAAACACGAATATACGACAACGAGTTCTACGGCTGCACCAACCTTGCGTCGCTCAAAATAGGCAATGGTGTGACGAGTATAGGCAACTGGGCCTTCTCCGGCTGTTCGTCGCTCAACTACTTCTCGGCGGGATATATGGTGGAAACGATAGGCAAGGAAGCCTTTTCCGACTGCACGGGGCTCAGCAAATACTACTCCTACTCGGTGACGCCACCAGTGCGCGGAGAGCAGGCCCTCGACGACATCAACAAGTGGGAGTGCACTCTATTCGTTCCTGCCGAGAGCCGCGATGAGTACCAGGCCGCGCCCCAGTGGAAAGACTTCTTCTTCACCGAAGAAATGGATGCCGTGCTTGTGGCCGAACTGCGCCTCGACTCTGACGGCATCATCCTCGACGACGGACAAACCGTCCAATTGAGCGTGGAAGTGCTTCCTGCCAATGCCACCTACAGGACCGTGGCGTGGAGCAGCTCCGACGAAAGTGTTGCCACCGTCGACCAGACTGGTATGGTCATGGCTATTGCCGAAGGTACGGCAACCATCACTGTGAAAAGTTCCGACGGCAATGCCGAAACCTCAACAACCGTCACCGTGCGCACATATACCAGTGTAGACGGTGTGGTAGCCGACAAGAGCGGCGACATCGAGGTATTTACCACGAGCGGCATAAAGGTTTCGAACAACATCGACAATCTCACCCATGGTATCTACATCGTGCGCCAAGGTTCTCTAACTCGAAAGATTATCGTAAATTAAAATTCCCCTGTCAACAATCAATGGCAGATGTCTGGACTCCAACCCGGCATCTGCCATTGCTGTGTAATATCACCGCCACCTAATCCTTATTCTTATCTGGATGTCCCCCCACACGCAGTCCATGAAGGAGCCGCCCGAGTGGACCCCATGGGCTCAGATACCCCTTCGTGACGGGCTCCCGGATGGTACCTCCGTGGCTCTGTGGGCTCCGTGTGAGGCTACTTTCAGGCGGGGGAGTTACCGGCGGATATGGGGCCGCGCCATGGCGCGGCCCTACGGCGATGATGATTGGCAGCCGGAGGACGCGACATAGCGCGGTCATACAGCATTGTTAATCACCAATTTATATACGCTTTGAAATTTTGGAGCGGTGGAAATTTGCGGGTATGGGAGAATTTGAGTATCTTTGTAAGTTAAAAACTGCTCAGGATGGAATTCAAGCTTCACTCTCCTTTTGCGGCGACGGGCGACCAGCCCGAGGCCATACGTCAGCTCTGCGAAGGCTTCCGCAGCGGAACCGACGCTCAGACCCTCCTCGGCGTCACCGGCTCGGGCAAAACCTTCACCATGGCCAACGTGGTGGCTCAGCTCCAGCGCCCGGCACTTATCCTAAGCCACAACAAGACGCTCGCGGCGCAGCTTTACAGCGAATTCAAGCAGTTCTTCCCCGAGAACGCCGTGCAGTATTTCGTGTCCTACTACGACTATTACCAGCCCGAGGCCTACATCCCCTCGGTCGACAAGTATATCGAAAAGGACCTGATGATCAACGACGAAATCGACCGTCTGCGCCTGGCCACCACCTCGGCGCTCCTGTCGGGCCGCCGCGACGTAATTGTGGTGTCGTCGGTGTCGTGCCTCTACGGCATGGGCAACCCCAACGATTTTCACGAGAACGTCGTCGAGGTGCACAAGGGCATGAAAATCAGCCGCAACGACTTCCTGCGCAAGCTCGTGGCCGCCCTCTACTGCCGCACCGAGCTGGAGCTTGAGCGAGGCAACTTCCGCGTGAAGGGCGACACAGTCGACATCCGCCTCGCCTACGAGGACATAATCGTCCGCGTCGTCTTCTGGGGCAACGAGGTGGAGAAGGTCGTAACCATCCACCCCGACGACAACATCCACCTCGGCACGCACGACAGTTTCAAAATCTACCCGGCCAACCTCTTCGTCACCTCTCCGGCACGCCAGGCTGCCGCCGTGGCGCAGATACAGCTCGACCTCGGGCAGCAGATAGAATTTTTCCGCCAGCAGGGCAAGGAGCTCGAGGCCCAGCGCCTCGAAGAGCGCGTCACCTACGACGTGGAAATGATAAAGGAGCTCGGCTACTGCACCGGCATAGAGAACTACTCGCGCTACTTCGACGGACGCCGCGAGGGCGAGCGACCCTTCTGTCTTCTCGATTATTTTCCCAAGGACTTCGTCACCATCATCGACGAAAGCCATGTTACGGTGCCGCAGATACGCGCCATGTACGGCGGCGACCGCTCCCGCAAGGAGAACCTCGTGGAATACGGCTTCCGCCTCCCCGCCGCGCTCGACAACCGCCCCCTCACCTTCAACGAGTTCGAGACTCTCACTGGCCAGACGCTCTTCGTCAGCGCCACTCCCGCCGACTATGAGCTCGAGCGCTGCGAGGGCGTGGTGGTGGAGCAAGTCATACGCCCCACGGGCCTTCTCGACCCTCCCATACGCGTGGTGCCGTCGATGAACCAGATCGACCACCTCCTCGAAGAAATCCAGCTGCGCATAGAGCGCAACGAGCGCACCCTCGTCACCACCCTCACCAAGCGCATGGCCGAGGAGCTCAACGACTACTTCCTCAACCTCAAAATCAAGACGGCCTACATCCACAGCGACGTCGACACCCTCGACCGCATAAAGATTCTCGACGGCCTGCGCGCCGGCGAATACGACGTCCTTATCGGCGTCAACCTTCTCCGCGAGGGCCTCGACCTCCCCGAAGTGTCGCTCGTGGCCATCCTCGACGCCGACAAGGAAGGCTTCCTACGCAGCCACCGCTCGCTCACGCAGACCGTCGGCCGCGCCGCCCGAAACCTCAACGGCGAAGTCATAATGTACGCCGACAAGATCACCGACTCCATGCAGCAGACCATCGACGAGACCGAACGGCGCCGCGCCATACAGATGGCCTACAACGAAGCCCACGGCATCACCCCCCAGGCCATCGTCAAGGCCCGCACGGCCATCGTGGGTCTCGAAAGCGAGGAGGTCGACGACGCTGCACCCGCACGCAGCCCACGCGGCAAGACGCAACCCACCGGAGCCAAACAGCGCCGCGACAAGGAGCGCACGCGCCAGGCGGCGTCCGTGCCCTACGCCGAGGAATTCTCTACCACCGTCGACATCGCCGCCGACCCCGTGGTGCAGTATATGACCGTCGGCGAGCTCGAGCGCTCCATCAACCGCCTGCGCGCCGAGATGCTTGCCGCGGCAAAGGAAATGGAATTCATAACCGCCGCACGCCTGCGCGACGAAGTACTCAAACTCGAGGCTCACCTCGCCGAAATGAAGCAGCAATGAACGGCAACGAAATAGACTATACCCGACTGCGGCCCGAAATGTGGCTGCCCACCACCGTCAAGGAAATGAAAGCACTCGGCTGGGAGCAACCCGACGTAGTGCTCTTCTCCGGCGACGCATATGTCGACCATCCCGCCTTCGGCGCCGCCGTGATAGGCCGCACGCTGGCCGCAGCAGGCTACAAGGTGGCAATCGTACCGCAACCCAACTGGCAGGACGACCTCCGCGACTTCCGAAAGTTCGGCCGCCCGCGCCTGTTCTTCGGCGTGAGTCCCGGCGCTATGGACTCGATGGTGAACCACTACACCGCCAACCGACGACGACGCTCCGACGACGCCTACACACCCGGCGGCCGCCACGGCGCCCGTCCCGACTACCCCTCGGAAGTATATTCCAAAATTCTCAAAGAGCTCTACCCCGACGTGCCCGTGGTGGGCGGCGGCATCGAGTTCTCGCTCCGCCGCGTGTCGCACTACGACTACTGGCAGGACCGGCTGCGCCCGTCGATACTCGTCGACGCACCCGTCGACCTCCTCATCTACGGCATGGGCGAACGCACCGTAGTCGACCTCGCCCGGCGCCTCGACGCCGGCGAGACCATAGCCGACATCACCGACCTTCCGCAGACGGCCATGCTCCGGCCCTTGGCGGAGCTCCCCGCGGCTTCCGACGCCGACAACATCGTCCTTGCCTCCTTCGAAGAATGTATGGCCGACAAACGAGCCCAGGCCGTCAACTTCAAATATGTCGAGCAGGAAAGCAACCGCCACGAAGGCAGCGCCACAATATGGCAGGCCACCCGAGGCAAGGCGGTAAAAATCAACCACATGCTCCCGGCTATGTCGCAAGGCGAAATCGACGCCTCGTTCGACCTCCCCTTCACCCGCCTCCCCCATCCGCGCTACAAGGGCAAGACCATCCCGGCCTACGAGATGATACGCCACTCGGTCAACATGCACCGCGGTTGCTTCGGAGGCTGCGCATTCTGCACCATCTCGGCCCACCAGGGCAAGTTCATAGCCTCGCGATCAAAGGACAGCATCCTCCGCGAGGTGCGCCAGGTAACCCGCATGCCCGACTTCAAAGGCTACATCAGCGACCTCGGAGGGCCATCGGCCAACATGTACGGCATGTCGGGCCGCGACGTCGAGCGTTGCCGCCGCTGCCTCCGCCCCTCGTGCCTTCACCCCCAGCCCTGCCCCAATCTCAACACCGACCACGGGCCGCTGCTCGACATCTACCGCGCCGTCGACGCGCTGCCGGGCGTAAAGAAATCCTTCATAGGCTCCGGCGTCCGCTACGACCTCTCGATGCACCGCACCGGCGATGCCGCCGTCGACCTGCACAACAAACAGTATAACAGCGAACTGATAACGCGCCATGTGAGCGGACGCCTCAAAGTGGCTCCCGAGCATACTTCCGACCGCGTGCTCGACATCATGCGCAAGCCGCGCTTCGAGCTCTTCGGCGAGTTCAAGCGCCTCTTCGACCGCGAGAACGCCGCCGCAGGCCTGCGCCAGCAGCTCATACCCTATTTCATATCGAGCCACCCCGGGTGCACGCTCGAGGATATGGCCGAGCTCGCCGTCGAAACCAAGAGCCTCAACTTCCATCTGGAGCAGGTGCAGGATTTCACCCCCACGCCCATGACCGTGGCCACCGAAATCTACTACACCGGCATCCACCCCTACACCGGCCGCGAGGTGCACACCGCCACCGAACCAGGCCAGAAACTCGACCAGCGGATGTTCTTCTTTTGGTACGACCCGGCCTACCGCACACGCATCACCACCCTCCTCCACCGCATTGGCCGCCCCGACCTCATCAACAGGCTCTTCGGCAAAGAGCCGCCGCACCGCCGACGAAAATGAAACGAGAAGAACGATACCGCGCCGTTATCGAACGCTTCGCAAAGCAAATGCCCGAAGCTGCCACCGAACTGGAATTCGCCAACCCCTACCAGCTCCTGGTGGCCGTAATCCTGTCGGCACAGTGCACCGACAAGCGCGTAAATCTTATTACCCCGGCCCTCTTCGAGGCCTTCCCCACACCACAAAGCCTTGCAGAAGCCGACACCGACGATATCTTCGAGCTGATAAAGTCGGTTTCCTACCCCAACAACAAGACCAAGTCGCTCAGCGGCATGGCACGCCGCCTGGTGGAAGTCTACGGCGGGGAAGTGCCCGGCGACATGGATAACCTGCTGACACTACCGGGCGTAGGCCGCAAGACAGCCAACGTAATTCTGTCGGTAGTGTTCGACCGCCCGGCCATGGCCGTCGACACCCACGTGTTCCGCGTGGCCGAGCGCATAGGGCTCACCACCGGCTCGCGCACACCCCGCGCCACCGAGGAAACACTGGTGGCCAACATCCCCGAAGACGTCATACCCCGCGCACACCATTGGCTAATACTCCACGGGCGGTATGTGTGCAAGGCTCGCAAGCCCGAATGTGCCCAGTGCTTCCTCACCGACGTATGCCGTTACTACTCAAAACATAAAAAAAACCAGGAAACATGATGGACGAAGACAGTCTTTTCATCTTCATCATCGAAGTCCTCGGCACGATTGCCTTTGCCATCTCGGGCATACGCCTTGCCGCAGCAAAGAACTTCGACTGGTTCGGCGCATACGTCGTCGGCCTCGTTACGGCAATAGGAGGCGGCACCGTGCGCGACGTCCTGCTGGCAGTCCCCGTATTCTGGATGCAGTCGCCCATGTATCTGGGCGTCACGCTGCTGTCGCTGGCTGCCGTAATCATTTTCAAGCGCTTCCTCGTCGGCGGAATGCGCACGCTATTCATCTTCGACGCCATAGGACTGGCTCTCTTCGTGGTCGTGGGAATCGAAAAGTCGTTCCTCGCGCAGTATCCGGCATGGGTTGCGATAGTGATGGGCATTATCACCGGCTCTTTCGGCGGCATAACGCGCGACATACTAATCAACGAAGAACCAATCTTCTTCCGCAAGGACATCTACGCCACAGCTTGCCTCGCCGGAGGCCTGGTATACTGGTTCACAACATTCATTCCCTCGACTACACCACTTGTGGCGCAGATAGCATGCGCCGTCACAGTAATAGGGCTCCGCATAGCGGCCGTACATTTCGACTGGTCGCTGCCCGTACTCAATGTAGACAATCCCGACAATGGCCACGACAACAAATAACTTCCGGCGCCACCGCCGCCGCACACGCCGCCACATGCCGGCAATCCTCCGCAACGAGAAGACCGTGCAGTTTGTGAAATACTGCATGGTGGGCGTCCTCAACACTCTCGTCACTCTCGCGGTGATATACCTCTGCAAGTCGATGCTGGGCATAAACCCATATGTAAGCAATGCCCTGGGCTACATATGCGGCGTCATCAACTCCTTCCTCTGCAACAAGTCGTGGGTCTTCCACTCGAACGGCAGCTACGCCCGAGAGGCCCTGAAATTCCTCGCGGGCTTCGGCATTTGCTATGCCGTACAGCTGTGGGTGGTGTGGATGCTCACGAGCGCCTACGGCGAATACGACTTCGCCATCGCCGGCATAGTGATTTCGGGCTACGGCATAGCCACACTCCTCGGCAACGTCATGTACACCCTGTGCAACTTCGTTTACAACCGCATGGTCACGTTCCGCACCTCGCCTGAATGAAGTCGGACCCTGTTTTGGATGTTTTGCAGCTTTTGTTGGCCTTTTGGTCGATTAAGGCTTTGCCCATTAACGCCATTTTATGTAATTTTGCACTCGCAAATCGCCAATCAACCGAGTCAATCAAATGTCAGTAATCCGCAGATTGTTTTTAGCCTTTGCTCTGCTTGTTGCCCTTTGGGCGCCCCAACAGTCCAAAGCCATATCGTTTGCTCTCGATTCGATAGCCGAATGGGGCAAATTTCCTCGTTTCTGCGTGAATACCTACCGTTGGGGCGACAAGTTCTTCAACGGTTACGACACCACATATGTGAGAGGCACGGGATATAAGTTCAACGCCAAAATCACCACCGACAGCTGGCTCGACGGTTACAACTTCCGCCTCCCCGACAACACTCAAATCTTCATGCGCACCGACCCGTCGACTTCGCTGGGTTTCTATCTCACTTATCTTGCCGTGTCGGTGGGCTACGACGTGAACCTCAACAAATATTTCGGAGGGCCCGACCGCAACCGCGAGCGTTGGCGTTTCGGCTTCAACTGCATGCTCTTCGCAGCCGAAGTCTATCTGGTAAAGAACGATGTCGGAGCCACCATAAAGAAATTCGGCACAGAGAAAAACCTCGAATTACCCTTCCACGGCATCAACAACTACACATGGGGAATCGACGCCTATTACTTTTTCAACCACAAGCGCTACTCCGAGGCCGCCACGTTCAGTTATAGCAGAGTGCAGCGCCGAAGCCAGGGTGCTTTCTACACGGGTTTCTCAATCTACACCCAGAAGTTGAACTTCGATTTCAGCAACCTGCCCCCCTCGCTGCGCGACCTTCTGCCCGAACACTGGACCGACTATAAATACCGCGTGAACACCCACAACTATGCCCTTCGCCTCGGCTACGGCTACAACTGGGTCTTCGCGCCAAAATGGGTTCTGGGCGTGAGCGAATCGCCCATCATAGGCATTCGCAAAGGCTATGTGAATTCCGACATCGAGAAAGTATCACTCTCCCTCTACAACCGCCTCAAACTGTCGGTGGTGTGGAACAGCGCCAACGGCCGATTCTTCGCCGGAGCCGTAGGCAAACTCGACGTAGCCATCGTCAACAACCAGCGCACAACCTACGCCGGCGGCGTCCTCTCAGGCGAAGCCGTCTTCGGCGTCCGCTTCAACATATGGTAAAAATCAAAGAATAGCCTTCCCGTCGGCTATGACGAAGTCCACGGGGATGTCGTGGGGGTCGGGCTCGAGGTCGTCGACGAGCTGGAAGTCGTAGCATATGCCTATTGTGGTGGCGCGGGCGCGGCTCAGCAGGCGGTCGTAGTATCCCTTTCCTCGGCCCACGCGGTTGCCGCGGCGGTCGTAGGCCACTCCCGGAACTATTATAAGGTCGATGTCGGAGATGTCGGCCGTGTCGTCGCCGTCGGGCTCCTCTATGCGGAAAGCTCCGAGGTGCAGCCGCGAGCGGTCGTAGGGAAGAATCTCGAGGTCAAGACCGTTGACGCGCGGAAGATAGAAGGTCTTGTCCCGGTGGTCGGTTTCAAAAAATAGATGGGTTGAAAGCTCGTCGGGGAGGCTGTTGTAAAGGAGCACCCGGTGCGCCATGATATAGGCTGCATGGGCACGCACGCGGTCGAAGACGCGCTGAGCGGCCGAAAGGCGCTCGGCGTCGGTAAGCATTGCCTTGCGTGCCCGCACGCGCCGGCGGATTTCATCTTTGTTCATAATGCATTATCAATCAATTAGTGGCGTCTGTATCTGACGGCCCTTGCAGTGCCGAGGGGTCGGCGAGCTGGCGCAGAGCTTCAGTGATGACGGGGTCGGTGGTGTTCACCACTTCGAAGTAGCCGTCCATACCCACGATGTCGCGGGCGATAAGAGCCTTTATTTGATTAACAATGAGTGCGGCCGATTGGTTGATGAAATACCACCGCGGAGCTATGCCGGCCTTGTCGGCATAGCGGACAAAGGAGTTGAGAAGAACGCCGTCCGACGGAAGCATCGAGAGCATCTCGGCCGTATCGTGGGCTTCGCTGAGTCTTTCGCGATTGAGGTCGGCGTACTCATAGGCATACTTGCGTATGAGGCCCGCATTGGCAACCTTGAGGTAGTACGACGTAACGCCCGAGGTGTCGGAAGGCACGAAGGCATCGGGAATTATACCTCCTCCGCCGTAGACGGGACGCCCGGCCATGGTGTAGAATATAAGTGTCGAGTCGACACGCACACTGTCCTGGGAGAATATCTCGCCGCGGTCGTAGCGGCTGAGAATCTCCGTCTCGTACTCGCTGTTGTGACCCGGGGTATAGGTCTTCTGTATGCAGCGGCCCGAGGGGGTGTAGTAGCGCTGCACGGTGAGGCGGAACTGTGCCGAGTCGGGAAGCTCGAACTGAGCCTGCACGAGGCCCTTGCCGAACGAGCGACGGCCGACGATGAGAGCGCGGTCGTTGTCCTGCATGGCGCCGGCGAAGATTTCGCTCGAGCTGGCGGTGAATTCGTCGATGAGCACCACGAGGGGTTCATCGACAAACGAGCCTATACCGTCGGAGATTAGGATGTTGTTGTCCGACGAGTTGCGGCCCTTGGTCTCCACAATCTTGCGGCCGGCGGGAAGGAATTCATTGGCAATCAACACGGCAGGGTTCATATATCCGCCGCCGTTGCTGCGGAGGTCCACCACAAAGGCCCGCGCGCCGTCGTAGCGCAGCTGGCCGAGGGTTGCGAGGAACTCCGGATATGTGTTCTCCGAGAACTTGCCCAGACGGATATAGCCTATGGTGTCGGACAGCATGTAGGAAGCGTCGATGGGCGACACCGGCACTTCGCCGCGTGTTATCTCGTAGGTGAGGGGCGTGGGCGAGCTGTGGCGCAGGAGCTTGACGTTGACCTTTGTGTCCTTGTCGCCGCGGAGAAGGCTGTACAGATATTCTGTCGATGCTTCAACACCGGCTATGTTCTTGCCGTCGACCTCGATGATGCGGTCGCCGGGGAGCAGCCCGGCCTCGTCGGCACCGGCACCCGCTATCACTTCAAGGACGTAGAGGGTGTCGTTCATCATCTGGAACTGTATGCCCACGCCGTAGAACGAGCCTTCGAGCTCACGGTTGAAAGCCGTACGCTGCGAAGCGGGGATGTAGACGGAGTGTGGGTCGAGATTGGAGAGCATCTCGGGTACGGCCAGCTCCACGAGGCTGTCGAAATCCACGGGGTCGACATAGCGCGCCTCGATTATGTCGAATACTTCGTTGAGCTTGGCGCGCGCCGAAGTTTCGGAGTGGGCGAAGTCGAAAGAGCGTCCGAGCCAAAGGCCCATTATAAGGAAAACGGCAGCCGTGACCGGCAGCCAGAGCATGTAGCGGCGTTGATTGTTCATTTTTCGGAGTGGCAACCCGAAAGGCTGCCGGGAGGATGGTTTTATTGGTTGATGTCGGCAATGTGCGTGCACTCCACTCCGGCGCGGCGTAGGAGGTCGATACCGTCGGCAAGGCGATACAATTCGTTGAACACCACGCGCTTTATGCCGGCCTGAATTATCAGTTTGGCACATTCGAGACAGGGCGAGGCCGTGATGTAGAGCGTAGAGCCTTCCGAGGAATTGTTGCTTCGCGCCACCTTGGTGATGGCGTTTGCCTCGGCGTGAAGGACATATGGCTTTGTAGTGCCGTCGGAGTCCTCGCACACATTCTCGAAACCGGCGGGCGTGCCGTTGTATCCGTCGGAAATTATCATCTGGTCGCGCACCAGTATCGCCCCTACCTTACGGCGCTGACAGTAGGAGTTTTCGGCCCAAATGGAGGCCATGCGGAGATATCGCTTGTCGATTACTTCCTGTTTCTGACTCATGGCGGTGATGTTTCGGCAAAAATACACAATTTCCACTGCGCCTGCAAGCGCCTTGGCAAAAAACGGTGCCGACGGAACGTTAATTAGTGAAAAAGCACATCAGGGTGCCGCAGGCGCGGTTACTCCGCGGACTGCAACACCCTTTATGGTGTCGGATTATTTACCGGCGCGACTTACTTGTCCTTTCGCGAGGAGCGACGGAAGAAGAGCTTGTGCTCGATATACTCCTGCGTGGCGATGAGGGTGGGCTTGGGCAGGCGCTCGTAGTACTTCGATATTTCGATCTGCTCGCGGTTTTCGCTCACCTCCTCGAGGTTGTCGTTGAGGGGCTGGAAATCGGCGAGCTTGCGCGAAAGCTCGGCCTTCATGTCGGCTGCAATCTGGTTGGCGCGCTTGGCGATGATGCACACAGTTTCGTAGACGTTGCCGGTATCTTCGGAGAGTTCGACCATGTCGCGAGTGACGGTGGTCGCCGGGATGTTGCTTTTCTTGTAGTCCATTATTTAGTGCGGATGATGATTAGATTGATTCGGGAGAGAGACGGAAGAGGAGCTCGGAGCGGCGGACTATTCCTCCACGTAGCGGCGGGCGATGCGCAGAATGTTGTCGGCCTCATCGCGCGAGCGGCTGTCGGGATAGTTGTTGATGAAGGAATAGTACTCGTCGACAACGTCGCGGAAACGGTCGGCCTTGCGCTCCTCGATGGAGTTGGCGGCTTCCTGATACCGTGCTTTGAGGATGAGCAGCTCGAGGTCTTCCTTGTATTTTGAGTAGGGATAATCCTTTATCGCATTCTTGGCCACTATAACGGCGCTCTCGTAGTTGTTGCCCATGTAGTTGCCGAGGTTGTAGTAGAGCTGGGCGTTCTGCAACTGTTTGAGCGTGAGCTTGTCCTGAAGCTCGAAGATGGCGTTCTGGGCTATCGACACCTTCTCGCTGCGGGGGAAGTAGTCGAGAAAGGCCTGAAGCTCCTCGATGGCCTGAATGGTGCCGGTCTGGTCGAGCTGCGGCTCGGGAGAGTCGAGATAGTAGCCGTAGCCGCAAAAGAAACGCGCCGACTCGGTGTACTTGCCCTTGGGATAACGGGAGTAGTAGCTCTTGAAGTACACGCCGGCGGTGGCGTAGTCCTTGTTCTCGAAGTGGCTGCGCGCCAGGAGATAGAGCGACTCCTCGGCCTTGTCGGAGCCTTTGAAGACGGCGATGCAGTCTTTGAGGAGCGTGGCGGCCTGCACGTACTTGCGCTGCTCGAAGGCGTTTTTGGCGTATTCGAACTTATAGTTGTAGTCGTCACTTTTCTGCACGCGCTGATACTCGCCGCACGAGCCCAGGAGCAACGCGGCGAGAAGTGCGAGTATATAGAGTCGGATGTTCATTCTCGATATCGAAAAGCTTTTTGGATGGCAAAGTTAGCAAAAAAAACGTCGCTGTGCCAATATTTGTGCATTATTAACACTCGGCGCCCCCCTCAGAACTGGAAGTATATGAAAGGTGTGACCGACTCGCTGCGCAGCTCGAGGACAAGCTGTACCACAACGACGAAAACGAGTAGCTTGACGAGCCACGGTGTGTCGACAAACCATTTCTGCGCCCTTGTCCAGAAGCCCGTGGGGAGAGCGTGGGCCACAATAATCACAAGCATGAGTATGAGCCACAGCATGCGCGCCGCAGCGAAAGCGGGGATGTAGGCCGGCGAGAAGTCGCGGAAGACCGAAGCGAGTACGGTGATGCTGTCGGCCCATGAGTCGGCACGGAAAAACACCCAGAGCGCGGCCACCACGGCCATCGTAACGAGCCACGAAAGAGCCTTCACGGGCCACGTGTCGGCCACTCGGCCAAGGTATGGCTTCGATGCCTTGTGCACCGCCAGGCCGGCGCCGTGCATGGCGCCCCAGAACACGAATTTCCACGCAGCGCCGTGCCACAGACCGCCAATGAGCATGGTGGCGAAGTTGTTGAGATATGTCCGCGCGGTGCCCTTGCGGTTGCCGCCCAAGGGGATGTAGATGTAGTCGCGCAGCCATGTGGAGAGCGATATGTGCCATCGCCGCCAGAAGTCGGTGAGATTGCGGGCCTTATAGGGGAAGTTGAAGTTCGGCGCCAGCTTGAAGCCCATGATTAGCGCCAAGCCTATGGCCATGTCGGAGTAGCCGGAGAAATCGCAGTAGATCTGCATGGTGTAGCCAATGATGCCCATGAGTGTCTCGAAGCCGGAGTAGCCGCCGGGAGTCTGGAAGATGAGGTCGTTGTACTGCGCTATGTAGTCGGCGATTATTGCTTTCTTGACCACGCCGAGGATTATCATCCACAGGCCGGCATAAACCTCGGTGCGTGAGGCTGTGGCATTGGCGCGTATCTGCGGCAGGAAATAGTCGGCACGCACTATGGGGCCGGCCACCAGAGCGGGGAAGAAGGAGAGGAAGAAGGCATACTCGAGCCATGTTTCGGTGGGTGCCACACGGCCCTTGTATACATCTATTATATAGCTCACCGACTGGAAGGTATAGAAAGATATGCCCACGGGGAGCACGAGGTCGAGAGGCTGGAAGTTGGCGCCTACCATGGCCTGGATGTTCCAAAGGAAGAAGTTGGCGTATTTGAAATATGCCAGTATGCCCAGCGAGACAGTGAGCGACAGCGCCACGCAAGCCTTTCGCCGACCTTTCGACATTCCGGGCCGCGACATCAGGCGCGAGAGCCACCAGTCGAGTAGCGACGTGCCGGCGAGCATGAGCACAAATAGCCCGCTGCTCTTGTAGTAGAAGAAAAAGCTGAAAGCTACGACGAAGACTGCCATCTGCCACCAGCGGCGTTTGAGAAGGCCGTAGAGAGGCATGAACACAAGGAAGAGCGCCCAGAACGTGCCCGACGAGAAGAGCATTGGCGCCGAGGCATCGTAGGTGAGCATGCGGCAGATGTTGTGCCAGATATGTTCCATTGGGCGCTTATTTTTCCGAAGGCTGGTGCACGAAAATGCGCTTTGGCTTGCCGGCGGCCTTGGCGGGAGTGTCCATCTTTATGGGATGTGCCGCATGCTGAGGCATCCAGCGTGCCACGCTGTCGAGCCATGCGGCGGCCGACTTTCGCGTGGGGTGTGCGCCGTCGCGAGCACGCTCGAAGTGCATGCCGTCGCTGAGGAAGAAGCACCCGGCATCCGTCTCGTCGGCCACAAGCTCGTTGATGCCGGTGTCGGGTTTCCAGTTGGGCGGCCCTATCCACAGGTAGGGGATGGTGTCGATGTCGGCTACGATTTTCTTAACATACTTGCGACGTTTGTCCTTTATACCCTTGACGAACAATTCGTTGGCACCGAGGCTAACGAAGACAAACGTTGGCTTGACAAGGTTGATGTAGTGTTTCAGTTTGTCCGATTTGCCCCAAACCTCCGATGTTGAGCTGTACCACACCACATTGTATAGCTTGTGGCCGTTCTGCTCGGCATAGGCAGCCATGCGCGGCCCGAGGCCCTCGAGCATGGAGTCGCCTATGAAAAGTATGGTCTGCGCGGCTGTGTCGGGCGGAGCCGGAAATTGTTGGGCGACAGGAGCGGCGACGGAGTCGACCATGGCCGTAAAAATTGTATCGGCAAGCGATGTTTCGGGTTCGGGCACAGATTCGGGCTCGGCCGTGAGTTCGGCCACGATGCGCGAGCTTTTGAGCTTATGTCCGGCAAGTTCGGGCATCTCGAAGGCCGAAGCGGCGGCAAAAATCAGGAAGGCCGTGAGAAGAAGGGCCCATAATTGGAGGTAGTGACGGTGCATGGGATGCGGTCGGTTAGTTGGTTACCACACGGTAGGCTCCGTCGCGGCCGGGGAGCACCCGATAGTTGCGCAGGCCGTAGCCATATTCTGCCGCAGGGCCGGAAGTAGGAGTGCCGTTGAGCGAGAACACCTCGTAGGTGCTTCCGCAGTGGGAGCAGCGCGCCTGCATTTTCTCGGTGTCGATATCCACGATGGTGTTGCGGCTGCACTCCACAGGACAGCACAAATCGTAGGCGCGGGGATTGCCCATCACATCGGTCACCAGGAGAACCCCGCCGAAGCCTGTGTAGGTCATGGCAGTGTAGGGGTAGTTGGCCGGCACACGGCGGTCGCGGATGAAGCGGCGGTAGTCCATCGCGCCGGCCACGCCGTAGATGTCCCAGTCGGCCACGGTGTTGAAAACAATGTTGACCGGGGCGGCCGGCACGCGGTTGTCGTCGACAGTATGGCATGAGTGGGCGACGGCCGCCACTGCGACGGCCGCCGTCAATACCGAGAGAGAGCGGAAGAGTTTCAGATGCCTAAGAGTTAAGCCAGTGATGCGAAGAGGTTGCCGAACTGGTCGACAGCCTTTTGGAGAGCCGGTCCCACGAGCGGACGCAGCATGGCGGGAATCTCGACGTCCATCTTGCCGGCGACTTCGCAGCTGCCGGCGTCGATGGGTTCGATGTCGACGGTTATCGACATTGGCACGGGAGAGTTCTCGGCCTTCATCACCACCTTGCGGGGCGTGCGCTCCACGGCACGGAGGGTGATGGCGCCGACCTGAGGCGTGTTGATTACGATTGCGTCCTGTTCGAACTTCACGTCGCCCACTTTCTGTCGTTCTTCGGCAGGCATTTGTCCGAGGCGCTCCTCGAGAGCACGGAAGTCGGCGAAGTTGGCAGCGATAGCGTCGGCCGGACGGGCCACTACCGCCGGCTTGGATGTATATGTAGCCATATCAAGTTGTTGCTTTATCGTTCGGGCACCCAGGTGGCGGGGTCGGTGCGCCAGCGGCGGAGTGTCTCGATGTCGTTTTCGGAAATGAAATGCGTCTCGAGGGCCACTTCGAGAAGCGCGTTGTAATTGCTGAGGGTGCAGAGCTCCACGTGGGCGGCTGCAAAGTTTGCCTCGGCCTCCGGGAAACCGTAGGTGAATAGAGCGACCATACCTATTACGTCGCTTCCGGCGGCACGGAGAGCCTCCACGGCTTTCAGCGAGCTCTTGCCCGTGGAGACGAGGTCTTCCACCACAACCACTTTCTGCCCCTGGCGGAGGTCGCCTTCGATTAGGTTCTCAAGGCCGTGATCCTTGGGAGAAGAGCGTACGTATACATAGGGCACATTGAGGAGGTCGGCCACCAGGGCGCCCTGAGCTATTGCACCCGTGGCGACGCCGGCCACGGCCTGCACCTGGGGGAAACGCTCCAGGATGAGGCGTGTGAGCTCCACCTTGATGAATGAGCGCACGTCGGGGTACGACAGAGTGCGGCGGTTGTCGGTATAGATGGGGGAATTCCAGCCGGAAGCCCAAACGAAGGGGCTGTTGGGCTGAAGCTTCAAAGCATTGATTTTAAGCAGTTTCTCCGCAAGAAGGCGGGCAACGTAGTCCATATCGTCAAGAATTTGATTTTTCAAAGTGCAAAGATAGTCATTTTCGACGGCATTTGTGGATTTTTGACAAAACTTTTTCGCCCCTCAACATTAAAAGACGGGCAAAATGCGGATGTTTGGAAATTATTGCGTAACTTTGGGCGATTTTTCAATCAAATTCGATTATTTTCCAAATCTATTAATACCAACTACCTACCATGAAACCATATGTAATGGGTATTGACATCGGCGGCACGAACACGGTGTTCGGTATCGTCGATGCTCGCGGCAATGTTGTTGCCAGTTCGTCGATAAAGACCGGGAAACATGCAGATTTCAACGATTATCTCGACGAGCTGTACGTCGAGGCCAAGCGCCTCATCGAGGCCAACGACGCCGAGGACCGCATCCAGGGCATAGGCATAGGAGCACCCAACGCCAACTACTACGACGGCACCATCAGCAATGCCGTCAACCTTCCTTGGCCGAACCTCGAGCTGGCCAAGCTTGTAAGCGAGAAGTTCGGCATCCCCGTTGCCGTAACCAACGACGCCAACGCAGCCGCACTCGGTGAAATGACCTACGGCGCCGCCCGCGGCCTCAAAGACTTCATCATGATTACCCTCGGCACGGGCGTAGGCTCGGGCATTGTAATCAACGGTCAGGTTGTTTACGGTCACGACGGCCTCGCCGGCGAGCTAGGCCACATGATAATGAAGCGCAACAACGGCCGTCTGTGCGGCTGCGGCCGCACGGGGTGTCTGGAAGCCTACTGCTCGGCCACCGGCGTGGCACGCACGGCGCGCGAATTTCTCGAAGCTCGCTCCGAGCCGTCGCTGCTGCGCAACATGCCCATCGACCAGATTACGTCGAAGGACGTATACGACGCTGCCATGAACGGCGACGCCATGGCGAAGGACATCTTCAACTATACCGGCAACATCCTGGGCGAAGCCTTGGCCGACATGGTAGTGTTCTCGTCGCCCGAAGCCTTCATCCTCTTCGGCGGTCTCGCCAAGAGCGGCGAACTGCTGATGCGTCCGCTCAAAGATTCGCTCGACCGCAACATCATGTCGATTTTCAAGGGCAAGCCCAAGGTAATCCTGAGCGAGCTCAAAGAAGCCGACGCCGCCGTGCTCGGTGCATCGGCATTGGGCTGGGAGGCAAAGTAATCCCGTGCCAATCAATATAAATGGGCGCCGCTGCCTGCGGTGCCCATTTTATATTGAGTCAGAGGACAGAGTTATGAGGCAGTGTGCATTTTTTGTTGCAAAAAATTGAAGAATCGGTTTTTTTGGAGTAATTTTGCAGTGCAAACGGAGCATGCACTCATGGATACTGAAAAAAGCAAAGCTCAACACGCGGCGGACGACGGCGGCAGCAGTGCCGGCACGTCGATGCTTGTTGTTCCCGATTCTCCCGGGAGCATCTCCGTCGACCGCGACAATGCGCCCTATAAGATAGGCGTTGCCCTCAGCGGCGGAGGCGCCCGCGGCTTCGCACACGTCGGTGCCCTTCTGGCGCTGGAACAGGCGGGCATCAAGCCCGACATCATTGCCGGTGTAAGCGCCGGCTCCGTTGTGGCCGTAATGTATGCCGCCGGCCTCACACCGCTTCAAATCGTCAATCATTTTGCCTCGACGAGCTTCCGCTCATTCGCCGAGTTGGCGCTGGGCAGCGGAGGCATCTTCCGCATCGACAAGTTCGAGCGCTTCATCCTCAACGCCATAGCTCCGCACACCCGTCTTGAAGACCTCGACATCCCCACATATATCGGCGCCACCGACCTCATCCACGGCCGCGGGGTTGCTTTTCACAGCGGCAAAATCGGCCCCAGGGTAATTGCATCGTGCTCCATACCCATCGTGTTTCCGCCGGTGGTAATCGACGGAGTGCATTATGTCGACGGCGGCGTGCTGCGCAACCACCCCGCGTGGATGCTCCGCGACAAATGCCGCCTTCTGATAGGCGTCAACGTGAGTCCTCTGCGCAAGCGCAGCAACTACAACTCACTCATCTCGGTGGCCCTGCGCACCTACAACCTCATGGCGAAGGCCAATCAGAGCGTCGACATGGCTCTGTGCGACATCTCCGTACAGCCTACGGAAATAGCCGACTACCGCCCCTTCGACCTCAGCCATATCAAGACCCTCGTGCTCACCGGCTACCGCCATATGCGCCAGGCCCTCCTCGATGCGGGTCTCTGGTCGGCAGCACAAACACAAAACGACTGACATGACTTCGACAAAGCCCGTAATATACCAGCTGCTGCCCCGCCTCTACACCAACTACTGTCAGGCACCCGTCGTAGGCGGCACGTTGGAACAGAACGGCTCGGGAAAGCTCAACGACATCACCGACACCATACTCGCCGATATCTCCGACCTCGGCGCGACGCATGTATGGTATACAGGCGTGATAGAGCATACCCACGACGCCGACTATACCCGCTACGGCATAGCGCGCCACAACCCGCATGTTATAAAAGGCCATGCCGGAAGCCCTTATGCCATAGC
Organism: uncultured Porphyromonadaceae bacterium; assembly: GCA_902475285.1. Classification (GTDB taxonomy): domain Bacteria; phylum Bacteroidota; class Bacteroidia; order Bacteroidales; family Muribaculaceae; genus CAG-873. The sequence continues at coordinate 4,531 of CABRZA010000017.1, read as the reverse complement.
CGACTATTACGACATCGACCCCGACCTTGCCGTGGACGTGCCTCGGCGCATGGAAGAGTTCGAGGCCCTGGTTGAGCGCACGCACCGTGCGGGCCTTAAAGTGATAATCGACTTCGTGCCCAACCATGTGGCGCGCCAATACCACTCCGACGCCAAAGCCGGCGGCATCGAAGACTTCGGCCAGGGCGACAACCACGAGATGTTCTTCGCGCCTAACAACAATTTCTACTATATAACGCGCCAGCAGTTCGCCCCCCACATCGACCTCGGCAGCGGTCCGGGAGCATATGTGGAATTCCCGGCCAAGGCGTCGGGCAACGACTGCTACACGGCCTTTCCGGGCGTGAACGACTGGTATGACACGGTGAAGCTCAACTACGGTGTTGACCCCGGCGACGGCAGCCTCCACTTCGACCCGGTGCCCGACACATGGCTCAAAATGCTCCACATACTGCGGTTCTGGGCCGCCAAAGGCATCGACGGCTTCCGCTGCGACATGGTGCACATGGTGCCTCTTGAATTCTGGCACTGGGCCATACCGCAGGTGAAGCAGCACTACCCGGAGGTGAAGTTCATAGCCGAAATCTACGACATGAGCCTCTACCGCCCCTTCATAGACTACGGTGGCTTCGACTACCTCTACGACAAGGTTAACCTCTACGACACCCTCCGCGCCATCGAGACCGACAACCACTCGGCGGCACGCCTCACAGGGTGCTGGCAGGCCGTCGACGGCATAGGGGGCCATATGCTCAACTTCCTCGAAAACCACGACGAGCAGCGCTTCGCCTCGCCCTTCTACGCCGGCGACGCCCGCCGCGCGGTGCCCTCCTTAGTAGTGTCGACCATGATGGGCACCGGCCCGATGATGATATACTTCGGCCAGGAGCTCGGCGAGCCCGGCACCGATGCCGAGGGTTACAGCGGTCACGACGGCCGCACTACCATCTTCGACTATTGGAGCGTGGCATCGGTGCGCCGCTATCTCGACCGGGGCACCTGCCGTGGAAAGATTACCAAGGAGGAAAAGGAGCTGCGCGCCATATACCGCCGCATCCTGCGCACGGCCAACGCCGAGCCGGCGATAGCCGAGGGCGGGTTCTTCGACCTGATGTACGTCAACCTGGACAACCCGAGCCTCAACCCCCACCGCCACTTCGCGTTCCTGCGGCATTCCGGCGACGACCTCCTGGTTATAGCCGTTAACTTCGGCGACAGCGACGACGATATCAGGCTGCGCATACCGGTGCACGCCTTCGAGTGCCTCGACCTGCCTCAAGGCTCGTGCAAGGCCGTTGAGCTGCTCACCGGCGTCCGCAGCACCAAGACCCTCGCCACCGGCCACGATATGGAGCTCAGCGTACCGTCGCACGGCGCCGCCGTGTGGAAGCTGCGACGCTCGGAAGTCAAGCCCCTTCGCGCAGCGCGCCCAACAAAGAAATCCTGAAAACAAACCCAATACATTATCCAATGGATACAAACCTTCCCCCCGTGAAGATTTTCTCCGGCACAAAATCGCGCTACATGGCCGAAGAAATCTGTAAAGAACTCGGTGTAGAACTCGGCAGCATGAAAATCGAGCATTTCGCCGACGGCGAATTCGAAGTGTCGTTCGAAGAATCGGTACGCGGCTGCGAGGTATACCTCGTGCAGAGCACCTTCCCCAACACCGACAACCTCATGGAGCTCCTGCTGATGATCGACGCCGCCAAGCGCGCCTCGGCCAAATCGGTTGCCGCCGTCATCCCCTACTTCGGCTGGGCCCGCCAGGACCGCAAGGACAAGCCCCGCGTGTCGATAGCCGCCAAGCTGGTATCCGACATGCTCGTCACCGCCGGTGTAGACCGCGTGATAACCATGGACCTCCACGCCGACCAGATTCAGGGTTTCTTCAATGTTCCCGTCGACCACCTCTACGCCTCGTCGGTGTTCATTCCCTATATCCAGAGCCTCAACTTGGAAGACCTCGTGATCGCCACACCCGACGTTGGCGGCGCCAAGCGAGCCAACAGCTACGCCAAATATCTCGACGTGCCCCTGGTTCTGTGCCACAAACAGCGCGCCAAGGCCAACGTTGTTGCCAAGATGACCGTAATCGGCGAAGTCGAGGGCAAGAACGTGATACTCGTTGACGACATGGTGGACACGGCCGGCACCATCACCAAGGCCGCCGACCTAATGATGGCCAACGGCGCCAAGAGCGTACGCGCCCTGTGCACACATGCAATCATGAGCGAACCCGCCACCCAGCGCGTGGAAGACTGCGCACTTGTAGAGATGATTTTCACCAACTCCATCCCCTACAACAAGAACTGCTCCAAGTGCACCATCATCTCGGTGGCCCGCCTGTTCGCCGACACCATCCGTCGCGTGCACTCCAACGAGTCGATATCTTCGCAATACCTTATAAAATAAGGAATTACCAATATTCACAGCATAGGCAGTCGCGACCGGAGTCGCCGGTTGCGACTGTTTGTTTTCCAATAAGTACACAATCATGAACACATTACGCATCGCAGCACTTGCTGTTGCGGCGACCGCCACGCTGTGCGTCGCCGCCGAAGGCTATCAGGTGAACACCCTGAGCGCCCGCCAGAACGGCATGGGCCATACGGGCACTGCCCTGCGTCTGGGCGCCGAAAGCCAGATTTTCAACCCCGCCGGCCTTACGGGCATAAAGAAAACGGTTGAGTTCCAGGGTTCGGTAACGGCCATATTCGCGCACGCCACGGCCAACGTAGAGGGGACCGACTACCATACGTCGAACACAGCATCAACACCCATGGCCTTCAACCTCGGCATGAAGGTGTACGACAATCTTGCCGCCGGCGTGAGCTTCTACACACCCGCGGGCAGCGGCATAACATGGGGCGACAACTGGCCCGGTGCGGTTCTCAACCAGTCGGTTACGCTCAAAGCCTTCACTGTGCAGCCCACACTGGCATGGGAAATCATCCCCGGCCTCTCGGTTGGTGCGGGCGCCATGATAAGCTTCGGCAGCGTTGACCTCGACAAAGGACTGGTGACGCCCGAGTCGCTCAATGGGCTGCTCTCCTATGCCGGCAATCCCTACCGCTTCACCGACACTCCGGCCTCAATCAATCTCTCGGGGCGCACGGCCACCACGGTGGGCTTCAACGTGGGCGCTCTCTGGCAAATAGACCGCCGCTGGAGCGTGGGCGTGTCGTACCGCAGCCGCATGCGTCTGACAGTTAAGAGCGGCGACGCGTCGCTCCGCTATGCCAACGAGATAGCCCGCACGCTGCTCCAAGAGCGGCTCAACGTGCTCGACGAAGCCAACTTCACGGCCTCGATGCCCGTGCCGGCCGTGCTGAGCTTCGGCGCCGCCTATCGCCCGAACTCACGCCTCACACTTGCTGCCGACGCGCAGCTGAATTTCTGGAAGACATACCGGCATCTCGACATCGAATTCCTCAGCCAGGCCCTGACGCCCTACAACCAGCACCTTGTGAAGAACTACCACAACGCATGGACCGTTCGCCTGGGGGCGCAGTACTCGCTCACCCAACGCCTCGACCTTCGCGCCGGCGTGATGATCGACACGACGCCCGTGAGCGCCGAGCACTATAATCCCGAAACGCCGGGCATGACGAAAATCAACCCGTCGGTTGGCTTCTCGTTCAGCCCCGTGGAGTGGCTTGCAGTGGACGCGTCGCTGGTGTATGTTGCCGGCCTGGGCAAGGACGACGCGTCGTGCTCCTACGCCGACCTTCTCGCGGGCACGACACGCACCTTCACGGCGAACTACTCCTCGCACGCCTGGTGCCCCGCCATCGGCTTCCGGCTGGCGTTCTGAGGGTGATTGATTGACGAAGGCCAATGCCATTTAGGGCGGTTTTTCAACCTGCGAGCGGGTTGGGAAACCGCCTTTTTGGATAAAAAATGATCAATATGTCAATGTGCGCTTGAAAGATGGGATGGCTCTTTCGGGGCCGAGGGGCGCCGCGGATGGGCGGGAGGGGCTGAAGGTTCATGCGGGGAGAAATTGGGATGCGGGTGGGTCGGTCGAGCGCGACCGACCACTTTGAATGTATCGGCTGTTGGGGGATGCTTTCTGGGGTTTTGGAATGCGACGGAGGGGCGGGCGCAATATATTGCGCCCCGACTTCGGGGGTGCTTTCCTGGGATTCGAAATGCAACGGAGGAGCGGGCGCAATGTATTGCGCCCCTACTTCGGGGGCGGCCGAAGGGGTGCTTTCTTGGGATTCGGAATGCGCGGGAGGGGCGGGCGCAATGTATTGCGCCCCTACGCTATTGGTTTCGAGGTGGGTTTCTGATTGGGGATTAGTAGGGGTGTCGGGGGTGTGGTCGTTGGCTTCGGCGCGGGCGAGAAATTCGGCGAAGTCGGGGTCGTTTAGGAAGTCGTGGGTGACCGGATAATTGCGAAAGAGTCGGGTGTTGTTTTTTGAGTTCATATACTTTCTTTTTTGGTTTTGAATTATACTGCAAAATTACGACGGGGGCGGAGGGATTATACCCGATTTTTTCCCAATGGGAAAAAGTAGGGGTA
>CABRZA010000016.1 GCA_902475285.1 uncultured Porphyromonadaceae bacterium | reverse complement strand
CGTGGTTCGATATGTCGAAGGTAAAAAAATGTGAAAGCATGTTTGCCAGCTGCTTATCCCTGAAGAGGATTGTGATGCGGGGGTGCAGCGGGCAGACGGTGGCTAAGGTGCGCGGTGCGATGGCTGAGGCGGGGTTGAAGGGCGTGGAGATTGTGCTGTGAGTGTCGCTGAAGCTCCACGCTGAGACAAAATTGCTTGGTGGAGGTGGGTCGGTCGAGCGCGACCGACGTCTTTGAATGTGTTGGCGGTGGGATGGGGGCGATTTTAGAGGGAATCACAATACCGCCTCTTCGAGGCTCGTTTTCATTTGATTGTATCGGTACCCCATGTTGCCACATGGGGCTAAACATGAGCGCGCCTCTTCGAGGCTTCGAGGGTGGGGCGAGTGGGCTGACACCCACTCGGACAAAAATGTCGCCGCTGACGCGGCTTATTCGCCTTATGATTGATTTACACGGGCTTACGCCCGTGCCTATAAAATTGTCGCCGCCATGCGGCTTCTTGGGGGTGTTGCAAAATAGATGTTTTTAGAATGTACAGCCTGGGCGGGCGCAATATATTGCGCCCCTACTCGTTGCTAATCAGCACTTTGAATAGCGAGCCGAGAATAACTTCTGCTCAATTTTGAGTTTTGCAACACCCTCCTTTAAAGTAAAACATTGTATTGCGGCCCTGCTTCGGAGATGGGCGAAGGAGCGGGCGCAATTTATTGTGCCCCGCTTCATTACTGAAAATCAGTCGCTTATGTGTTATGTTAGTGACATTGCAATGTATTGCTCCCGGGGGATGGCGAACGGGGGGTTGAGGCGGGAGGGTAAATCAATATGTCAAGGTGCGCTTGAAAGATTTTGGCTCTTTCGGGGCCGGGGTGGCTATGGGGCGCGCCGCGGTGCGCCGCGGATGGGTGAGGTGATTTTAGAGGGAAACACAATATCGCCTCTTCGGGGATTTGAGGGGGATTTGATGGGTCGGTCGAGTGGGAGCGGCTGCTTTGGGTGTGGAGGGGGTTCGGGATTTTGGAATGTGCGGGGTGGGGCGAGTGGGTTGACACCCTCTCGGATGAAAATGTCGCCGCTGACGCGGCTCGTCCGTTTTATCGTTGATTTACACGGGCTTACGCCCGTGCCTATAATATTGTCGCCGCCATGCGGCTTTTGGCGCGGCCTTTGGCCGCTTCCGTTAAGTAAACAGCATTGCTTTGCGGTCATACTTGGAGGATTGGGGGGAGTTAGTGCAGGCCGGGCGGGCGCAATGTATTGCGCCCCTACTGCGGGGTGAGTGGGGAGGGGGTGTGCGGGAGGAGGTGTCGGGGTAGTTAGTGCAGGCTGGGCGGGCGCAATGTATTGCGCCCCTACTTCGAGGGGTGTGGGTTCGTTGGTTGACGATATTTCGACTGCGGTGGGGGGAGGGGTGAGTTCGTCGGGGTGGAGGGTTATGGTGATGTCGATGGAGTCGGTGTAGGAACGGCGGGTGATGAGTTGGCGTAGATCGAGGGCGTTTATGGCGTTGACGAGGTCGCGCAAGGTGATGCCGAGGTCGTGGCATATGCGGCGTCGGGTTGTGATGATGCGGCCGGGAGGTAGGAAGCGTCCGTCGACATAACGGGGGTAGGAGGTTGTGTTCTCGATGAGGTAATCCATGACGCGGCGGGCGGCGGGGACGTTGTAGAAGTTGATGCTATGCCAAGGATGGCGGGCGTAGTAGTTTTCGGTGTTCATATTCTTTGTGTTTTTTAATTACACCACAAAGTTACGACGGGACGGAAGGGATTATCCCCGATTTTTTCCCAATGGGAAAAAGTAGGGTTAAAAAGGCGGTTTTTAACATTCGAGGGGCGTATATTTAACATTTAATTAACATTTAACAGGCTGCGGTTGTGTGAATGGTGGAAAAGAGCTATCTTTGCAGGATAAAAACAAGCATATGGAGATACTTTACGAAGACAACCATATTATAATAGTGAACAAGGCGTCGGGCGAGATAGTGCAGGGCGACAAGACGGGCGACAAGCCGTTGAGCGAGATTGTGAAGGAGTTCATCAAGGAGCGCGACCACAAGCCGGGCAAGGTTTTTCTGGGAGTGGCGCACCGTTTGGACCGGCCGGTGTCGGGCGCGGTTGTGTTCGCCAAGACGAGCAAGGCTTTGGCGCGCCTGAACGCCATGTTCGCGTCGGGCGACGTGCACAAGACCTATTGGGCTGTGACACGCGGCACTCCTGCGGAACCCGAAGCGCTGCTCACCCACTGGATAAAGACAGTGGAGCGAAACAACAAATCGTATGCCTGGGCCACGCCGCAGGAGGGAGCGAAGGAAGCGCGGCTGCGGTACAGGCTCGTTGCCTCGTCGGAGCGCTACAATCTGCTGGAGGTGCGGCTCCTTACGGGGCGCAAGCACCAGATACGGGTGCAGCTGTCGGCGATAGGGTGCCCGGTGAAGGGCGACCTGAAATACGGCGACAAGCGGAGCAATCCCGACGGCAGCATATCGCTTCACGCCAGGAGAATACAGTTCGTACACCCGGTGTCGGGCAAGGAAATCGACATAACGGCACCCGTTCCCGACGACAATCTTTGGCATGCACTCGAAGAGGCAGCCGTAACAACAAACTCACCCCAAGAATGAATAAAGAAGACCTCAGGATAGTATTTTTCGGGACGCCGGAATTTGCCGTGGCGTCGCTTGACGCCCTTGTGCGGGGCGGCTACAACGTAGTTGCCGTGGTGACGATGCCCGACAAACCGGCGGGGCGCGGCAAACATCTGGCACAGAGCGACGTGAAGCGCTACGCGGTGGAGCACGGCCTTCCGCTGCTGCAACCCGAACGCCTCAAAGACGAAAATTTCGTTGAAGCGCTGCGCGCGTGTCGCGCGGACCTCTTCATCGTGATAGCCTTCCGCATGCTGCCGGAAGTGGTGTGGACGATGCCCCCGCTGGGGACGTTCAACCTCCATGCGTCGCTGCTGCCTCGCTACCGCGGCGCCGCTCCCATCAACCGCGCCGTGATGAACGGCGACACGGTGACGGGTGTGACCACGTTCATGCTCAAACACGAAATCGACACGGGCGACGTGCTTCGCCAGGAAAGCATAGAGATAGGGCCGGACGAAAACGCCGGGTCGGTTCACGACCGCCTTATGGCACTCGGGGCCGAACTTACGGTGGACACCGTGGAGCATATCGTTGCGGGCGACCTGCGCCCCATCCCACAGGACCAGCTGGTGAAGGACGCCGAGCCCTCGCCGGCGCCCAAAATTTTCAAGGCCGACTGCCGCATAGACTGGGAGCGGAGCGCCGAAGAAATCCACAACCACGTGCGCGGCCTCGCGCCCTACCCCGCTGCATGGACCGAACTTGCAGTCGCCGAGGGAGAAGCTCCGCTTAGCGTGAAAATACTTGCCACACGACGCAGCTCCGCCAACGCGGGGCTTGCACCGGGCCACTTCGCGCTTGCGGGCAAACACGTGCTCGCGGGATGCGGCAACGGCAACCTCGAAATAGTAGAACTCCAACCTGCCGGCAAGCGAGCGATGAGCGCGGCCGACTTCGTTCGCGGCCTCCGCGGCGGCATTTTAACACACTTTATTTAAATTTACCGCGCGAAAGGCTTGGGGATAGCGGAAAAATGCGTAACTTTACGCATACTTTTGCATTGCAAGCGCAAGCGCGGCGAGCGAGAGTGAACATTTTATTGCTAAATATGTTAAAAGTACATAAGCGCAAAGCCCTCTTCCGAGCCGGGAGAGCGACGGCGACCAACTGATTTTTAACAACATAAGCAAACTAACTATGAGCGACGAGAACTATAAGCCCGACTATCGCCGAGACGACACGGGGGCCACAAAGACCAACAGAATCATGCGCGGAATTTTCGGCGTGATTATGATAATCGTGTATGTGGGCATGGGCGTGCTCCTGCTCATCAACTACTTCAACTGGGACGGCGACTGGTCGTGGACCCGTTACGTTGTGGGCGTAGTGCTCATAATCTACGGCCTTTGGCGCGCCTACCGTCAAGTTAAAGGTATAGACTAAGCCTCAGGAAACCATGCAAACGAGCGTATCACGAAGCATCCTCGCCGGCGCGGCAGCCCTCATGACGGTCTGCTGCGCCACGTCGTGTCTGAAATACGAGAAAGACGCGCACTCCTCCACGTCGGGAACGGCAACGATGGTGTGCGACAACACCTTCGAGAACATACTCCAGCAGGAGGTTGACGTGTTCGAGTACCAATACCCTGACGCGCATATACTTGTGCGCTACGGCACGCAGGCCGAGGCGTTCGACTCGCTTTTCAGCATGAACACGCGCACCATCGTGGCGTGCCGCGACCTTACGGCGCAGGAGAAGCGCGCGCTCAAAGCGAAGTACAAAAACGAGCGCAAGGCCAATGTTAACGTGCGTTCGGCCAAGATTGCGGTAGATGCGGTTGCCTTCATAGTCAATCCGGAGAACAATGTGGAGAAGCTTACCGTTGACGAGCTCGCCGACATCATCTCGGGTCGCACGACACAGTGGAACGAGCTCCAGCCGAGCGACCGCGGCAAAATCAAGGTCGTTCTGGACCAGAGTGGTTCGAGCATGGCCACCTATCTGAGCGACTCGCTGCTTCACGGCGAGCCTCTGGGCCCGACGGTGTTCGCCGCCGGTTCGATACGGCAGGTATTCGATGCCGTAGAGCACGACCGCGACGCCATCGGCGTACTGGGTGTGAGCTGGATAAGCTCCGACATGGACAGCGCCGACCTCTCTCGCGAAGAGCTCGCCAAGAGCGTACTCAGCGACGACCCCGTGCAGGGTGCCACACTGACGCAGCGAGTTAAGGTGCTGAAAGTATACCGCCCGGGTCAAGCCCAGGCCTACAAGCCTTACCAGCAGTATATCTTCGACGGTTCGTATCCACTCTTCCGCCAGATATACATGATAACGACGGCCTCGTCGAGCAACGTGGGTGGCGGCTTCTATTCGTTTGTCACGGGCCCGATAGGGCAGAAAATAATCATGAAGACCGGCATCCTTCCGGCCACTGTGCGGACCATACAGGTAGAGCTGCCGGACCGCTGACAAGCCCCTGCCCTACCGTCTTCGGACGGCTGGGCACAATGATTTGGAAAAAGTAATAAACCATTTTGACAGTCAATCAACAAAAGACATGAAAATCAAAATTTTCCTCTCCCTGCTTCTTGCCGGCGGCCTTATGGCGTCGGCCCAGAATCAAGGATACAAAGACGGCATCGAATACTACAAGGCCGGCCAGTATGACAACGCGCAAACCATTCTGGAACGCACGCTCAACCAGGCCAACACCGACAAGGCTTTGGCCAACTACTATCTGGGGCAGGTAGCCCTCGCCAAGGACGACAAGGCGGCAGCGAAGCAAAACTTCGAGACGGGCCTTCAGCTCAACGCAGACTGCGCCTACAACTACGTGGGCATGGGAGCGCTCGCACTGCTCAACGGCGACGCCAAGGAAGCCAAGCGCCAGTTTGACACGGCGCAGAAACTGGGCAAGAAGAACGCCGAAATCACCACCTCGATAGCCCGCGCCTATTACGACGCCGACCCGGTGGCCTACGCCAAGGAAATACAGAAGTACATCGACAAGGCCCGCAAGGACTCGAAGAACCAGGCCCCGTCGATCTACATCCTCGAAGGCGACATGCTCATGGATCAGCAGGACTTCGGCAACGCGGCCGCCCGCTACGAGAACGCCATCACCAACGACCCCAACAACTCGGAGGGCTACGTGAAGTTTGCCAACGCGTACTTCAACGTTAACCCTCAGTTCGGCATCCAGAAGCTCGAAGAGCTCCTCGAAAAGCAGCCCAACTCGGCCATGGCCCAGCGCGAGCTCGCCGAGAAGTACTTCAAGGGCAACTACTGGAAGAAAGCCAGCGACCTCTACGGCAAATACATCCAGAACCCCAACCACTTCCCCGAAGACAAGGCGCGCTACGCCGTGCTTCTCTACTGGGGCGAGAAATATCCGGAATCGCTCAGCGTTGCGAATGAAATCCTCGCCAGCGACCCCACGAACTTCCTGATGCAGCGCATCCGCTTCCTGGACCAGACTGCCATGCAGCAGTATCCCGAGGCTATCGACAATGCCAAGAAGTTCTTCGCCTCGAACCCCGAGGGCAACTTCACCACCAACGACTACGTGACCTATGCCGAAGCACTTTCGGGCAACGGCCAGGACTCTCTCGCCGTGGAACAGTATGAAATCGCCGCCAAGCGCGACCCCGAGAACGGCAACCTTCTTAAAGAGCTCAGCTCGGTATACAGCAAGAACAAGCAGTACGCCAAGAGTGCCGACGCCTACGGCGCGTACCTCAAACTGCAAGAGAAGCCGTCGCTGAACGACCTCTTCGGCATGTCGGGCCGCTATCTCAACGCCGCCGTTGCCGCCACCGACAGCACCGAGGCCCGCGAGCTTGCCGCCCGCGGCATAGAATATGTGGACCAGGTGATGGAACGCACACCGGAAGTATTGCCCATCATGTACCAGCGCAAGGCACGCCTCTATGTTGCGGGCAACATGAAGAAACCCGATGCCGACGCCATCGCAGCCTACGAAGCCATGCTTGCCATGCTCGACCAGAATGCAGAGAACATGAATCCGGCCAATCCGGACAACGCCCTGAAGCTTTACAGCGAGGCCTACGCTTTCGAAATGGCCTATGCCAACGCCACGGGCAACAAGGAAGCCTCGAAGGAGTTCGCCGAAAAATACGCGGCCGTACAGGAGCTTCTCAATCCCAAAGCCGAAGAATAATATCCCTTACCCAATATCCGACGGGGACTCCAAGCCGCACCACGGCGGAGTTCCCGTCGGTTTGTCAATCCTCTCCTCCAAACCTACACGCACATGAGCATAGCACCATTGGCCGAACGCCTTCGGCCGCGAACTCTCGACGAATACATAGGGCAGCGCCACCTCGTGGGCCCCGAGGGCGTGATACGCCGGATGATAGACACGGGCAACGTGTCGTCGTTCATACTTTGGGGCCCTCCCGGCGTGGGCAAAACCACGCTTGCGCGCATCATAGCCAACACCACGGAGTGCACCTTCTACACCCTGTCGGCCGTGACGTCGGGGGTGAAGGACGTCCGCGAAGTGATAGAACGCGCCTCGCGCGATGCGTCGGGCATGTTCTCGAAAGGTCGGCCGGTGCTGTTCATCGACGAGATACACCGCTTCAGCAAGTCGCAGCAGGACAGCCTGCTTGGTGCAGTAGAGAACGGCACGGTGACTCTCATCGGTGCAACGACTGAGAATCCCTCGTTCGAGGTGATACGTCCGCTACTCTCCCGCGCGCAGGTGTACACCCTCCAACCTCTTGACGAAGCAGACCTCAATGTGCTGCTGCAACGCGCCATAAGCACCGACGATCTGCTGAAACAGAGCGACATACAAGTGGAACAGACCACGGCGCTCTTCCGATACAGCGGGGGCGACGCGCGCAAGCTGCTCAACATACTCGACCTTCTCCAACAGTCGACGCCTCTGGGGAAGCCGCTCGTAATCAACGACCGCACGGTGTCGGAGAATCTCCAACAAAATCCGCAGGCCTACGACAAGAACGGGGAGATGCACTACGACATCATCTCGGCCTTCATAAAGAGCATGCGCGGCAGCGACCCCGACGCCGCCGTGTACTGGCTCGCGCGGATGATTGCGGGCGGAGAGGACCCCGAATTCATAGCTCGGCGCATGGTGATACTCGCTGCCGAAGACGTTGGTCTGGCCAACCCCAATGCTCTGCAATTGGCCAACGCCACCTTCGACACCATCCAAAAGATAGGCATGCCGGAAGGGCGCATACCTCTCGCCGAGTGCGCCATCTACCTGGCGCTGTCGCCCAAGAGCAACTCGGCCTATCTTGCCATCGACGCGGCGCTCGCCGAGGTGGAGCGTTCGGGCAACCTTCCGGTGCCGTTGCATTTGCGCAATGCCCCCACCAAGCTCATGAAAAGCCTCGACTACGGCAAGAACTATCTCTATGCCCACGACTATCCGGGCAATTTCGTGGTGCAGCAATTCCGCCCCGACGCCATCGCGACCAAGGGCTTCTGGCAGCCGTGCCGAAATCCGTCGGAAGACGGGCTTATGCAGCGGCATTTGGCACGCTGGGGGAAGAAGGATTAAGAGCTTGTATGGTTGAGGTAGGTGTTGATGTCCTTGTCGCCGCGACCCGAGAGGTTGACGACGACAACATCGTCGGGGCGGAAATCGAGCTTCGAAAGTGCGGCGAGGGCGTGCGAGCTTTCGATTGCAGGAATTATGCCTTCGGCAGCAATCAATTGATAGGCGGCATCGAGAGCCTCGCGGTCGGTTGCGCTTAGAACCGTCATGCGTCCTGTGGATGCCAAATAGGCCATGAGCGGGCCGACACCGGGATAATCGAGCCCGGCAGATATGGAATATGGGGGCTTGACGTTGCCATTCTCATCTTTTATCACAAGCGTCATCGAGCCGTGGAGCACGTCGGCGGCACCTACGGTCATGGTAGCCGCATGACGCCCCGACTCTACACCCATGCCCGCAGCCTCGACACCCACCAGGCGCACGTCGGGCTTGTCGAGAAAATGATAGAACGCACCCGAGGCATTGCTGCCGCCGCCGACACACGCAATCACGCAGTCGGGACGGGAATGTGCCGTAAGCGCCGGCACTTGCCTGGCGGTTTCCTCGCTGATGACCGACTGGAAGAAGGCCACCATCTCGGGGAATGGATGCGGGCCTACGGCAGAGCCGATGAGATAGAAGGTGTCGGCCCGGCGCTCGACCCATTCTGCGAGGGCAGCGTTGACGGCATCCTGGAGCGTGCCTTCGCCGTCGGCGACACCCACCACGCCGGCTCCGAGCATCTTCATTTTCTCGACGTTGGTGTGCTGGCGCTCGATATCGGTGACACCCATGAATATGGTGCAGTCGAGGCCCAGAAGCGCGGCTACCGTAGCCGTGGCCACACCGTGCTGGCCGGCGCCCGTTTCGGCTATGACGCGGCGCTTGCCCATTCTCTTGGCCAGGAGAGCCAGGCCGAGGGCGTTGTTGATTTTATGGGCACCGGTGTGGTTGAGGTCCTCGCGTTTGAGATATATGTTGGTGCCGTAGATGCGGCTGAGGTTGGCGGCATGGTAGAGAGGCGAGGGGCGGCCGACGTAATTCGCCAGTAGGTTGCGGTATTCGGCCATGAAAGCCGCATCGCCCACGGCATCGTAGTATGCTTCGGCGAGTTCGTCGAGATTTGCTTTGAGGGTGTCGGGGACGAAGCATCCGCCGAAGGGGCCGTAGAATCCGTTGTCGTCGACGGGAAGGAAGCCGTGGTTCTTTTTGATTTCTTTTTTCATAATGCGTGATATGGATATGAATTGTTGACTAAAAGAAAAAGTCACCGGCTTAGAATGAAACCGATGACTCTCAATATAAGGTGGGATTAATGAAGTGCGAAACTATATGCTTGTGAAAGGCATGCACGTCAAAGCCGCGTCATCGGTTGCTCGCTGACGCCACCACCAATAGGTGCTGTTATTAGGCATGATGTGCATATGATTCGGAAGTGTTTGCTATTACAACGCAAAAGTAGACAAAAGTTTTTTTTGCGCCAAATAAAAAATCAGAATTTTAATGTTTTTCTATCAAAATCTTCGACGGAGATATCTGAGGACGTGATGGGGACAATAAAGAGCGGCCTGGAGCGTTAATATTACAGGCAGTGTGACGGCCTGGGCTGCTGCTGCCTAAGACGCTAAAGATATCCGTATGAAACTCAGCTTCATAGTACCTCCGTGTTTCGACCACAAGCAAGCGGCCGAGCGTTCGGCCGGATGCACCCGTGTGGTGTATCCGGCGCCCAACATCTACGAACTTCAGGTTGCGGCCTATCTTGAAAGCGATATCCGCGACACGGTGAGCTACCACGACTTCGCATTCTACGGCAAGAGCCGCGCCGACTTCGAGGCATTCGCAGCAAGCGACCAATCGGATGTCTATCTATTCTGGACAGTGAACCTCTCGATAAGCACCGACCTCGAGGCTATCTCCATAATAAGGAAGACTCGGCCCGATGTGCCCGTAATCCTCATGGGCCCCGGTCCGACGCACTTTTTGGACAAATGTCTGCCCGACAGCCGTGTTTTCATAGCCCGCGGCGAGCCGGAGCTCACGGTAAAGGCCATAGTGGACACGCTGCGCAAGGGGGGCGATTTCGGCGAAGTTGACGGACTGTCGTACCGCAACGCCGAGGGTCGCGTGGTTAACAACCGACCGCGGCCTCTCATCAAGGACCTCGACGCGCTGCCTTTCGCCGCCCGACATCTTCTTGGCGACGCGGAATACCACAACCCCAAGCTCAAAACGGCGCCCTACGCCACGATGATTACGTCGCGCAACTGCCCTTTCAAGTGCATCTATTGCGTTCCGTCGTCGCTGTCGTTCGCGCGCGAGATAGAGTTCCGCCGGGAGCACGGGCGCAAGCCGACGATAGGCTTCCGATCGCCCGAGAACGTTGAGAAAGAAATAGCCATGCTTGCCGAGCAGGGCGTGAAGGCGATAGGCTTCATGGACGACAACTTCATATGGAACGAGGAGCGCACTGCCGCCATCTGCGACATAATGAAGCGCTACAATATGGTGTGGGGTTGCGAGGCACGCGTCGACGCCATAACCGAGCCGATAGCCAAGATGCTGGGCGAGAGCAACTGCCGGTATATCGATTTGGGTATAGAATCGTTTGACGACGCCATTCTGGCATATATCAAGAAAGGTATAAAGAGCGAGGACATATACCGCGCCATAGGACTGCTGAAAAAATACGGCGTGCCGGTGAAGCTCAACGTGCTCATAGGGTCGAGCCCGTTGGAAACGCGCGAGACGGTGCTTCACACATTGCGGGAGGCCAAGAAGCTCGACGTGGACCAGGTGATGTTCAACATCGTGTCGCCCTTCCCGGCGACGGAGTACTACAAGATATGCAAGGAGAACGGGTGGATAAAGACCGACGACTATGTGCCGACGGACGTACAGCGGCAGTCGATACTCAACCTGCCTAACCTGAGCGCCGATGAAATGGAGCGGCTGCTATTCCGCAACAATGTGAGCTTCTTCCTGTCGTGGCGGTTCATACGCAAACAGCTGTGGCGCTTCCGTTCGCCCAAAGAACTCATAGCGGCCGCCAAGGCACTGAAAATAAAACTTTTCGGATAAACGAGCCATGACCATATCCGTCGTCATCCTCACCTACAACCAGCGGGAGCTTACGCTACGGTGCCTGCGCTCGCTGCAACGCTTCATCGCCGACCCCAATGGCGAAGTGGTGCTGGTTGACAACGGCTCGACCGACGGTACGGCCGAAGAGGTGGCACGCCTCTTTCCGAAGGTACGCCAGATAAAGCTCGACAGCAACCGCGGGGTGGCGGCCGGGCGCAACGCGGGTCTGCGCGAATGCGGGGGTGAGTACCTGATGATACTCGACAACGACACGATAGCCGACCGCGACACCATATTCGGTCTGGCCGAATTTCTGCGGCGCCATCCCGAGGTTGGCGTTGTGGCGCCGCGGCTCGTGAGCCCCGACGGGAAAGTGCAGCGTTCGTTCAAGCGCTTCCCGGGCGTGACGCAGAAGCTTGCCAACCTCATAGGGGGCCGGAAGCACACGTCGACCACACGCAGGGTGCCGATTAAGGCTATCGAGCCGTTCTATCTTATAGGTGCGGCTCAGATGTTCACACGCGACGTTTATCAGATGGCCGGTCCTCTCGACGAGAACATATTCTTCGGGCCTGAAGACGCGGACTTCTGCATGTCGGTGCGCTCGCTGTGGAAAAAAGTGGTGTACTACCCTGCCCTGACCATTATTCATGATTGGCAACGCGCGACGAACCGAAGCCCGTTCAGCCAGCAGGCTCGGCGGCATGCAGCGGGTCTGCTCTACTTCTACGCCAAACACCGACGCATTTTCTAACAATTTTATTGTCCTTTTTGCCACAAGGTGCGTTTGCGGGGTCGACAAAAAATGTGTAACTTTGCCGAGTGGCTCGGCAGAGTTCCGGGCGCGTTTCACGCACAGTCGCGACGGCAATCAGCCGCCCGACACCCACTACACGCAAACAAACAAAGTTACAGATGATTCTTACCGACGCGTTGGCCACTTTCGGCCGCTATTGCATGTTCCTCAAGCGTGTGTTCGCCATTCCCGACCGGCGGTCGGTGTTCGTGCGGCGCACCGTCGACGAGGTATCGAAGCTCGGCATCGACTCCATCCCCCTCGTGCTGATAATCTCGGTGTTCATCGGGGCCGTGATAGCGATACAGATGCAACTCAACATATCGTCGCCGCTCATCCCGGCCTACTCGGTGGGACTTGCCACGCGCGACATAGTACTCCTCGAATTCTCCAACTCCATCCTCTGCCTCATTCTTGCGGGCAAGGTTGGGTCGAACATCGCCTCCGAAATAGGCACTATGCGCGTGACCGAGCAAATCGACGCCCTCGAAATCATGGGCATCAACTCGGCGAACTTCCTGGTGCTTCCGAAAATCGTGGCCTTCGTGCTGTTCATGCCCGTTCTGGGGGTGCTCTGCATAGGCACGGCGTTGGTGGGCGGCTATATGGTGGCGGTGGTGACGGACCTCATCACGGTGTCGCGCTACGTTTACGGCCTCCAGGCACTCTTCCAGGAGTGGTATGTGTGGTATGGCCTGATAAAGTCGCTTGTGTTCGCCTTCATCATCGCTTCGGCATCGTCGTTCTACGGCTACTATGTGAAGGGCGGCGCCCTTGAGGTGGGCAAAGCAAGCACCAACGGCGTAGTGACCAGCAGTATCTTCATCCTCCTCGCCGACGTAATCCTCACCAAACTGCTCCTGCAATGATTGAAGTAAAGAACCTGACCAAATCGTTCGACGGGCGCACGGTGCTGCATCATGTCGACGCCACATTCTACACCGGCAAGACCAACCTCATCATAGGCCAGAGCGGCTCGGGCAAGACCGTGCTCATGAAATCGCTCGTGGGCCTTCTGCGGCCCGACGAGGGCGAGATACTCTTCGACGGGCGCAACCTTCTGAGCATGAAACGCGAGGAAATAGCGTCGCTGCGCCAGGAGATAGGCATGCTTTTCCAAGGGTCGGCGCTCTTCGACTCGGAGACGGTGCTGGGCAACGTGATGTTCCCTCTGATGATGTTCACCGACATGAGCAAGGCCCAGCAGCGCGAACGGGCAATGTTCTGCCTGGAACGCGTGAACCTTACCGGCGCCGAGAACAAATATCCGGCCGAAATCTCGGGCGGCATGCAGAAGCGCGTGGCCATAGCGCGCGCCATAGCCCTCAATCCCAAGTATCTTTTCTGCGACGAACCCAACAGCGGCCTCGACCCGCGCACGTCGATACTCATCGACGAACTTCTGAGCGACATCACGCATGAATACGGCATCACGACCGTGATCAACACCCACGACATGAACAGCGTGCTCGGCATAGGCGAGAACATAGTGTTCATCAACAAGGGCTACCGCGAATGGGTTGGCGATATGTCGCAGATATACACTACCGAAAATCAGGCTCTCAACGACTTTGTGTTCGCCACGCGCCTGTTCCAGCAAGTGCGCCAGTACATGGGCGAGCACGCTACCCGCAATCCTCAATGAAATTTGCCGACATTCCTCTCCACGAGGAGGCCAAAGCTCGCCTCCGCCAAATGGTCGACACCGGCCGCATCCCGCATGCCCTCTTGATAGAGGGTCCGTCGGGCACGGGCAAGTTCATGCTCGCACGCGCCTTCGCGCAGTATATACACTGCACCGACAGGCGTAACGGCGACAGCTGCGGAGTGTGCCCGTCGTGCCGGCAGCATCAGGAGTTCAACCACATCGACACGGTGTTTTCCTTCCCCGTGGTGAAGAAAGGCAAAGGGGCGCTTTCCGACGACTATATCGAGGACTTCCGCGAGTTCATGACCGAGAGCCCCTACATGGACTTCGAACAGTGGCTCGTGAAGCTCGACAACATCAACGCGCAGCCTCAGATATATGTGGAGGAAGGCAACGAACTTCTCCGGCGCCTTACCTACATGACGCGCTCGGCGCGCTTCAAGGTGGTGCTCATGTGGCTGCCCGAACGCCTTAAAGAGGAAACGGCCAACAAACTGCTCAAACTAGTCGAGGAGCCTTTCGCCGACACTATCTTCGTGATGGTGAGCAACAACGCGAGCCTCATTCTCCCCACCATCTATTCGCGCACACAGCGGCTGCAAGTGCTTCGTTTTACCGACGACGAGCTCCGCAATGTGCTGGTGGAGCGCGGCATGAGCCCGGCCGACGCCGCCGCGGTGGCGCCCCTGGCAGAAGGCAGCGTCAACACGGCCTATCACCTCGCGGGCGAGAGCGAGCTTCGGAAAAAGCACTTCGACATGTTCACGGGCCTGATGCGCAAGGCCTACGCCCGCAAGGTGCGCGAGCTGCGGCAGTGGAGCGTCGATGCCGCAGCCCTCGGCCGCGAAGGCGCCATGCGTTTCATCGACTATGCCACGCGACTTGTAAGGGAGAGCTTCATAATGCATCTTCGCAACGACGAGCTTCTGACCCTCACACCCGACGAGCGGGCCTTCGCCACGCGTTTTCATCCATTTATCAACGAGAAAAACGTAGAGGACATGATACGTCTGTTCGACAATGCGCGGCGCGACATCACCGCCAACGGCAACGCCAAGCTGGTGTTCTTCGACGTGGCGGTGCGTATCATAATACTTCTTCGCCGCTGACAGCCATGGCACAAGTACCGTTTCTCAGGAGCGTTGTCGACTATTACCGCGCCGAGGTAGCGTGTAGGCCGAAAATCGCCGACGTGCTCTTCGTGGTGCCCAACAAACGAAGCGCCCTCTTCCTCAAACGCACCGTTCAGCAAAGCTTCGACAAGGTGTCGCTGATGCCTCGCATCATGACGCTCCAGACCTTCACGAGCATCTTCTCCGACTATCCCGTTCTCGACCGCCGGGAGCTTCTCTTCCTTCTCTACGACGCCTACCGCAAGGTGATGGCACGCCGCGGACAGGCCGACGCCGTGAAGCAGTTCGACAACTTCATATTCTGGGGCGAGATGATACTCGACGATTTCGACGAAATCGACAATTCGCTTGTGAACGCCGACGAGATATTCAAGAACCTGAAAGGACTGAAAGAGATACAGGCCGACTACCTCGACGCCGACCAGAAGGAGGTGATACGGCGCGTGTGGGGCGAGAGCCGCCTGACGGCCAACATCGAACGCTTCTGGCTTCATATCTCGCCCAAGGACAGCGACGAGGCACCCGAGAACAAATTTGTATTCCTATGGGAGATACTCGCCGACATCTACCACGCCTACCGCGCCAATCTCGCGGAGCGCAAAGGAGCGTCGGCGGGGTCGATGATACGGCAGGCGGCGGAGAAGGTGAAGGACTTCAAGCGCGTGGACTATACGGGCCGCACGGCCTTCGCCTTCGTGGGTTTCAACGACCTTACGCCGGCGGAGACGCTTGTGTTCGACCGCATGAAAAAATTGGCCGGTGCCGCGTTCTTCTGGGATACCGCGCCTCTCAAGCTCTTTGCAGAGAGCCCCGACAACGCCCTTCCGAAGCCGCTTGTGCGCTTGCGGACCCTCATCAAGAACTTTCCGATGCCCGACGACTACGAACTATCGCTGCCCGAATGCCGGCCGGAGGTACTTGTTGCCGCTGTGCCGTCGAACATCGGGCAGGCCAAGTGCGTGGAAGGCACACTGAGGGAGTGGCTCAAAATGGAGTATTACGACCCGAAAAATCCTATAAACACGGCCATAATACTTCCCGACCAGGGCCTTTTGCTGCCGGTACTGTCGAGCATACCGGCCGAAATAGAAGCCCTCAACATATCGGTGAGCCTGCCCTACCGCACCACGAACTTTGCGTCGCTGATGCATGCAATCATCTCCATGCAGCTGCGTATGAGGAAGATTCACGGGCGCCCGTATTTCTTCCACGAAGATGTGAACGCGGTGCTCAACCATCCTCATATCCAGACAATTGCTCCCGAGGCAGCCGCAGCGGCGATAGAGTATATCTCGCACGAGAGGATGTACAACATCGACGCCGCCGACTTCTTCGCTCCCCACTCCGGGCGAAAGGACGATGCCGAGATATGCAGCCTGGCACCGCTGTTCCGCCCTCAGCTGGAGCCCGACAACGCGCGCAGCGTGGAGCAATATCTCTCGGACCTTTTCTCCTGGTTGGGGCGGCAGCTCACCCGCGCGGCCAATATAAAGGATGGCCGCGAGCCCGATGCTCCGCGCTACGGCGACGAGTCGTTCGAGATAAAGGCGTTGGGACACTTCAAGGAGAAACTCGGCGCGCTGAGCGACCTCATAGAGCGCTACGGAGTGAGCATGAGCGACCGCACGTTCCTACAACTGTTCGAGCGAATCTTCGCCGCCATTCCCATGCCCCTCACAGGCACGCCATTGCGCGGACTGCAAATATTGGGCGTTTTGGAAACACGCAACCTCGATTTCGACAATGTAATAGTGCTGTCGATGAACGAGCGCCTCTTCCCTCGGAAACAATACTCCAAGACGATGATACCCGGCACGTTGCGCGCGGGGTACGGACTTTCGGATTTCGACACGCTCGAATGGACCTACGCCTACAGCTTCTACCGCATCGTTGCCCGCGCCAAACACGTGACGCTTTTCTACGACTCGCGTACCGCCGGTGCCGGACTTGGCGAGAAATCGCGCTATATCACGCAGCTCGACCTTCTGCTGCCCGGCCTTGACGTAACGACACGACAGGTGTCGACCGGCGAGAGTACCGCACGCGGTAAAGTGGTGGAAGTTGCCAAAACCGAGGAGGTAATGCGGCACCTGCAACGCTTCCGTGAGGGAGGCGACCTCAGGCTGTCGGCAACGGCGATAAAAAGCTACATAAACTGTCCGCTGCAATTCTATCTTCAATATGTGAGAGCCATGCGTGCCGACGACGAGACCGTGGACAACCTTACGGCAGCCGAATACGGCACCATCGTGCACAACACCATCCAGGAGCTCTACGCCAATCATTCCGACGGGCTGATAACGGCCGATGTCATCAACGGATGGCTCGAAGGCAGCATAGCCGACATAGGCGCGATAGCGCTCGACAACATCGACGCCATACGCTACAAAGCCTACCGCGGGCGCAGCCTCGACGAGCATCCTCGCGAGTGCGCCATAGCCGTAGAGTCGATCAAAACCATAGTTGAGGCCAACCTGCGGGCGGAGCGCGACTGCTACTGCCGGCCGTCGTTCAGACACATAGCCAACGAGTTCAAGGCCGACCACACCAAATACGGCGCCTGGGAGGTGGCACCGGGGCTGAAAATCAATTTCTATATGTCGGTCGACCGCGTGGACGAAATTAGGCCGGGACTGCTTCGTTTCGTCGACTTCAAGACAGGCTCCGACGAGCTCACCATAGGCGATATAGAGTCGGTTTTCACCTCCGGGCACAAAAAGCACGGTCTGCTTCAGCTGCTGATTTATTCGGAGGCATACCTTTCGATAGTCGACCCCGATGTGGATATCTTCCCGGTGCTTCACCTGCTGCGCGACATAGTGACAGCCAAGCCCATCGAGCCTCTGAGAATCAACCGCAAGCCCCTCAACAGCTACCGCGAAATACGCGATACATTCCGCCCCATCCTCGCCCGCAGCATATCGGAAATCTTCGACCCGGAGGTGCCCTTCCGTCCGTGCGACGACGAAGACAAGTGCCTGTACTGCAACTTCAAGGCACTGTGCGGGCGTAATCCGATACAACACTGACGCGACGATGGCCGGGATATATATCCACGTTCCCTTCTGCAAACTCAAATGTTCCTACTGCGACTTCTACTCCATAGCCCGCAGCGATATGGCCGTCCCCTGGGCCGAGGCGGTGATTGCAGAATTTGCGGCGCGCCGCGACGAGCTCGGCGGAGAGGCGATAAAAACAATATATTTCGGAGGCGGAACGCCCTCGCTGCTCGACGGCAAATTGCTCAGGGATATAGCAGAAACTTTGCCTCGGGGCGACGTGGAGGAGTTTACAATCGAGGCCAATCCCGACGATGTGACGGACTCCAAGACCGCCGAATGGCTGGCGTGCGGCGTGAATCGCGTGAGCCTGGGTGTACAGAGCCTGGTCGACAGCGAGTTGCAGGCCGTGCGGCGGCGCCACGACGCGGCCACGGCGCTGCGAGCCATCGACACTATCCACCGCGCGGGCATAGCCAACATATCGGCCGACCTCATCTACGGCCTTCCCGGACAGACGCCCGACAGCTTCCGGCAGAGCCTCGAAGAGCTGTTGGCGACGGGCATCACTCACCTCTCGGCCTACTGCCTGAGCTTTGAAGAGGGTACGCTGCTGTGGCGGCAGCGCGAAGAGGGGCGCGTGGCCGAGGCCACCGACGAGACAATAGAGGAGATGTACGGCATACTTTGCCGCACCGCCGCCGAGGCTGATTTCGGCCACTATGAGATTTCAAATTTCGCATTGCCCGGCAAAGAATCGCGCCACAACTCGGCGTATTGGGACGGGACGCCCTACCTCGGTCTCGGCCCGGGGGCACATTCGCTCGGTGCGGATGGGATGAGGCGCTACAACGACGCCGAAGTCAGGGCCTATATCGCCGACCCGGCAACGACACTTCATGTCGACCCCGAAACCGCAGCCGACCGCATAAACGACATGATAATGATATCGCTCCGCACCGCCAAAGGACTGGATATCAACAGCATTCCCGAAGCCCACGGTGTTAGGAAAGAGGTGATGACAGCCGTTGAGAAACACTTGCGGCTCGGCAACCTTGAAGGCACTGCCGAAGGACGTATGCGCATAAAAGAACAGCGCTGGCTTTTGGCCGACGCTGTTATAAGAGACATAATGGTTTGACTATTTGACGGCTACGCGCGTGGAATAACGGTCGACTTTCACGATGTAGTAGCCGGCCGAAAGGTCGAGCGTCACCTTGTCGCTGGGGGCAACCTGAATGTGTTTTACCACGGTGCCCGTGATGGCAAATACCGTAACGTCGACAGCGTCGGTAGAGGGATTGTCGATTTCGACACCACCGGTGAGGACTTTCACCGACGGGCGCTGTGCCTGAAACTCAGCCTGATATGCTGCATCATCCGCAGCAGAGAGTGCAACGGGCGCAGCAGCGGCAAGGCCGATGGCAAGAGCTGTTATGAGGGTGCGTAAAATCTTCACGGTTGATAATTTATATTTCTGTGGAGCAAAAATAATAATTTATTGTGAAGAGTCAAAAATTTTAACACCATTTAATACGTCATCTTCTATTCAGGAGCTACAAAGAACCTGTGGCTACGGGCTAAATATAGTCCGACGGGCAAGCCCTCGATGGTCGTGGAGCCTTCGGGATAGTCGAGCGAGCGCACCAGGCGGCCGTCGACGGCATAGATGTCGATATGGCCGGCTTTTTCGGCGGTGATGACGACAGTGCCGTGCTCGCACCGCACGGCAAACTCATCGGCGGCCACCACAGCCGCAACACCTGCCGCAACTTGCTTGCCGATTGTGCGTGAATAGATCGACTCGGTGCCTTTGTAGGATACGGCCTTCATACGGTACTCGGTGAAGCCGCCGGGCATGTCGCGGTCGGCAAAATAGGTTTTCTTGCCAAGCTTGTAGTCTACTCCGGGGCGGATGTACGCTATCTGTTTCCATGCGCCGCCGTCGATGCGCCGCTCCACGATGTAGCCTTCGGCAGTCTCGCCGTTGGTGTCGTAAAAATTTACGCGCACACAGGTGCGGTTGGTATTTATGCCGTATACCCACGGAGCGGCTATGCGCCAGGTGTGCACATATTCGGTCGAGCGGTTGAAGGCCGGACGGGAGTTGAACTCGGCGAAAATTTTTCCGGCAGGAGTAAGGCGCCCGTCGAGCACTATCGCACGTGCGTCTTCGACCCATGTGTAGAAGGCGTGGCGCTCGAGCCAGTCGCACTTGTCGAAAGCATCGAGGGCTTTTGCGAGCCACTGGCACTGTACGGCCGAATTGGCTTCGGTGTGAGGACGAGCCACCTCGGTGGTGTTACCGTCGGCATCGTAGACGATGTTGAAGTCGGCGTCGCGCTGCGGACCTTTGGCATCGGGCCAGCGCTCGTTGGTCCAGTTGGCGCCGTTGTTCCACTCGGTAATCCACATGGGGCGACCGCCGTAGCTTTCGCGGCACAGGCGGCCGATGTTGTCGGCCAGAGTGTAGGGATTCTGAGAATTGAGATACATATGCGTGGCCACGAAATCGACGCGATAGTTGAGCGAGTCGGCCTTGGCGAGAAACTCCCTCAGCCAGTCTTTGTTGATGTTGTCGGGGGCCGGCGAACCTATTCGCAGCCCCGACTTCATCATCTCGGGCCATAGGTCGATTACAATATCCGTGCCGAGGTCCGACTGGTCGGCATGGTCGGGCTCGTTGAAGCCGAGCACGCTTGAAGTGGCGGTACGCGAGCCTATGTTCTCCCAGCTGTCCCACCAGCGGTTGTGGCGCATGGGCACATATTCATAGTCGGCTGTCGAAGCGGCACCGGCGCCCCAGTCGTAGAACCATGCCGAGCGTGTGATGGCCGGCCACTCGCCTCCGGCGAAACCTTTCTTTCCAACCCAATCGTGGCGACACACTCGGATGAACGACGCGAAGTCGAGGCCTTCGGGCATTTCGTCGACCACAAGGTCTTCATTGTCGGCCATGAACACACGAGAGTATCCCGTACCGTCGGGGGCATTGGCCATAGTGCACGAGAATCCGCGCTTGAGGCGGAAGGAGCGCACGTGGTTGTCGAAGCCTTCGAGGAGCTCTTCGGGGGAGATACGACTCCTCACCCTGCGACTCGCCGCGGTAGAAGCGGTCGGGTTGGAGCACGCGGCTTTGGCCTTGTGCGGCGGGTTCGGAGTGAATGATCAAGGGGTCGACCCACCCGTCGGCTATCACAATTGCGCCGTTGCCATACATGGCCAGTCGGTCGCGCGCCGGGTCGAATGGCCGGCCGCCCACTGTGATTTCGTCGGTATTGACCTCGGAGCAAAGTTTATCGGGGAATATATGCGAGTCGGCCGCCCCCTCAAGTGCAACCACGGCCGAAACCGAGAAGGCGAAAGAGCAGGCGCAGAGAAGAGAAAGCATTTTACAATAAACCATTGACATTTATCTCTTTACCTTATGTGTTATGATAAGACGAAGGCCAGGATTGTCGATTTCAATCTTGCCCAGGCGCCCGAGTACCGACTGTCCCAAGAGGAGGGGTGCCTTCTGATTTCGCACCACCGAAGCGCGGACATTTTCAAGCTCCAGGCCGCCGAAATCCACCTTGCGGAGGTTTACGACGGTTCCTTCGGTTATGTCGCCGTTGGCGTCCATGTAGCTTGCAGAGCCGATGATGTCGGTGGGCTTGATGAAGTCATTCTTCATCATGAAGTTGGCCTCGACCATCGAGAGCGTCACGTCGGCAGCGCCGGTGTCGAACACGAAGTGCAGCGGCAAGCCGTTAATGGAACACTTCACTTTCGTGACGCCCGATTCTTTTGTGAAGGGCACCTCGACAGTTTCCTCCGCATAGTCGGGGTTGTCTTCAACAATGAGTAATTCTGTCACTCCTTTATTGGCATCGGCTTTCAACTTGTCGACAATCTCCTTAAATTCAGGCATATCGCGGAGGATGTCGAGATCGTAATCTCTTTCAACAACCTCGAGTGCGCCAGACTCTTCAACACCTTTTCGGAGGTTTGCAATGGCCTCGTCGATAAGCCCGGCACGAGCATAGATGCAGGCCGCGTTGTAATATGTACCGGCTTTATTGAGGGTGTCGTTTTCGAGAATGACCTTTATTGCGGCAACTGCTTCGTCGTTGCGGCCAAGACCTGTATAGGCGAAGGGAGTGTAGGAATTAACATTGAGGGTGGAATCCCTTTCCGTTTCGAGGAGGGCTTGATAATCTTTGGTTGCGGCTTCGGTGTTGCCTGTGAGGCGATTGGCGTCGGCGCGTTTGAGAAGAAGGTGTTTGAAATCGGCCAACTCCGGGCTTATCACAAGCATAGTGTTAAAGTCGGAGACGGCATCGTCGAATCGGCGTGCCTTCATGTAGTCATCGGCACGATAAAGATAAGCATAAGGCGAATCGGGATACTTCGCCACGTACTTGTCTCGGTATTCGAGAGCTTCGTCGAGGCGGCCGGTACGACTTAGAATATCGGCTTTAAGGTCAATCAAATCATAATCGTCGGGGTTCATTGCCATCGCACGCTCGGTGTAGTCGGCGGCCGGGACACAGTCATTCATAGACAGATAACAACGTGCAATCATCTCGAGGCAAATCGAATTGGCATCTATCGAATGTGCTTTTTCGAAATATGGAATGGCCTCGCCGTACTCTTCGTTTTCTTTTGCGAGCCAACCCAGGATGAAGGGCCAATAGTTGTTGGTGGGTTGCTTGGCCATGTGGATTTTGAGTTTTGACTTCATCATTCCGCGGGCTTCGTCGGGGAGCTGCAGCATATGGTCGCGAGCTTTTTCATTGCCGTCGATATCGAGAGCCTTTACGATGTCGTCGGTTGCCTGAGCCCACAAATTCTGCTTTATATACACTTCTGCACGGAAGGCGTAGGCTTGCGAAAATTCTGGGTCGAGGCGCACGGCGCGATCGAAGAACGCAACGGCATCGGCCCACCGGCCTCGGTCGCGGGCATTTCTGCCCTGCCCCATATATCCGGTGACATCGCCGGGATCGAGTTCGACGTTATGGCGATAGTCAGCGTCGGAGAGGTCATAATTTTTCATCTCATAATATATCTGTCCGCGCGAATGGAACGACCTTGCCTCATCGGGGTTAATTTTGATAGCCTGTGCCAAATCGTCGAGTGCTTTGATAGTGTCGAGGAGAGCGAGATTTACCTCGGCTCGCGAGCCATATGCCGATGCACGCCACATCTTGTCGTTCTTAGGGAGGGCTTTGATGGCTTTGTCGATGGAAGTGAGGGCTTTGCCATACTCATTGGCAGCATATTGGATGGTGGAAAGGTAAACATAGGCATAGCCGTTGTCGGGGTGCTCGGCAATTTCGCGTTCGAACCATTCGCGGGCCTCGGTGTAGTTTTCTGCATTATAAGCTTCCACAGCGCGGGTGTAGGCGTAGGTATCGGGCTGCTTGGTGGCTTTGGCAAATGCCGCCACGCAGCTCGCAGCAGCAAGAAGAAGCACAAGTAATCTCTTGAACATCATTGGTTTATTTAACATATTCTTTAAGTTCGTCGGGGGTGAAGACAATTTCTATCTTGCGGCCGGATATGTCGCCTTGGTAAATGAATTTGACTGTGACATTCCGGCGGAGATATACCTTATTGCGCACTTGCATCGAGGGATCGGTAAATCCGCTCGCGACCTGCTTCT
>CABRZA010000015.1 GCA_902475285.1 uncultured Porphyromonadaceae bacterium | reverse complement strand
ACGTCTGCTTACGGCACTGCTTATTCTTATACCCAGCCAGGGCTACTGGTTTTTTTTATTCTTTTCCGAAAATAGCGTCGTGACGGTGGAGCATGTTGAGGAATCGGAGGTCGTCGCGCAGCGGAGCCACGTTGATGCGTCCGTCGTGAGCCTCGGTCCAGTCGTGGTAGTTGGCATAGCCGAGGTCGAGGGCCTTCTCGGCGCACTTCATGGCCTTCTCGGTGTCGCCGGCCTGGGCGAAGAAGCAGGCTCCGTAGTAGTGGATGAGGCCGTCGTTGTCGACGACGGTGTCGAGGATGTTGTTCATCCATCGCTTGGCGGCGTCGGTCTCACCCATGAATAGAAGGGCGAAGCCTTTGAGCGAGCGGGGATTGTCGATATAGAAATGCTCCATCTCGGCCACCTGGCGGTAGAGGGTCTGTGCCTGCTGCGACTTGTTGAGGAATGTCTCGAGCACCCAAGCGCGGAGCATGTAGTAGACCGGCGCCTCGGCATCGGTGAGCACGGCCTCGCCCAGAAGGTTGGCGGCCTCGTCGTAGTTCTTCTCGCCCACGTAGGCCATTGCCATCTCGGCGAGGGCGGGGCAGCTCTGGCGGTCGGCGGCGAGGGCGTCGGCGGCAGCCTTCACGGCCTCGCCGTACTGGCCGAGGGCGCGGAATATCTTAGAACGCAGAACGAAGTGCCCGCAGTTGTTGCGGTCCATCGAGAGGGCGCGGTCGATGTTGTCGAGGGCCTTGGTGTAATTGCCCAGACAGTAGTTGCACTCGGCTATGGAGGCATATATGCCGTGGTAGTTGTAGAGGTTTTGGTCGAGGATGGCCTGATAGTCCTCGATGGCGGCGAGGTAGTGGTAATGAGCCTGTGCGATTACGGCGCGGATGTAGCGAAACATGCCCACCTGCGGCGCCTGCTGCACGGCGTTGCTCAGGCCGGCCATGGTGGCGGCGTAGTTGGTGTTGCCGTAGTCGATGAGGTCGGCCATGGCGCGGTCGTGCTTGTTGTCGGAGCTGAGGGCGAGTATGAGGTCGTCGACGGCGCCGTTGTGGTCGCCCATGAGGCGGCGCACCGAGGCCCGGCGCACATAAATTTCGGCGTTGTTGGGGTCTATGCCCACGGCCTGCGCGAGCATCTCGTTGGCGGTGCCGAGGTTGTTTTCCTTCACGGCCACACGCGCCAGGCCGATATAGCCCTCGGCGGCACGGGCGTTGAGGCGCACGAGCTTCTGATAGTCGGCCTTGGCGTCGGCATACTTGCCGAGGGTATACTCCGTATTGGCCTTCTGATATATTACGGCATAGCTGTCGGGGGCAAGAGCGGCGGCGCTGTTGAGGTCGGTGAGGGCCTGCTCGGGGCGTTTGGTCTGGTTGTAGATGCCGGCGCGGAGCACATAGGCGCGCAGGCGCACGTCGAGCTCGTCGGCGGGAACGTATTCAATCACCTTGTCGACGTCGGCCAGTGCGCGGATGTATTCGCTGTGGCGGTAGTACTCGTCGGCACGGCTCAGGAGCACGTTGTAGTCGCGGGGATTTTCTTGAAGTTCTTCCTCATATACGGCCAGCACGGCCTGGGTAATCGGATTGTTGATGCCCTGCTGCGCGGCCGCGCCGAGAGCGGTGGCCGACATGGCAATTCCTATTGCAAGAGTGCGGATTTTCATACTTACTTATTGTTGAACGTGTTGACGGTGGCGCGTATGGCTGCCAGACGTGTGAGGAGGCCTTCGAGTAGGTCGAGGCGGAGCATGTTGGCGCCGTCGCTCTTTGCCTTGGAGGGGTCGGGATGAGTTTCGAGGAATATGCCGTCGGCCCCCGTCACCACGGCAGCGCGGGCAATGGTCTCGATAAGCTCGGGGCGGCCGCCGGTTACGCCGGAGGCGGTGTTGGGCTGCTGGAGGGAATGGGTGCAGTCGACGATTACGGGGCACCCGCACTCCGAGCGCATCACCGGCACGCCGCGGAAGTCGACGATGAGGTCGCCGTAGCCGAAGGTTGTGCCGCGCTCGGTGACGGCCACGTCGCTGCCGCCTGCCTGACGCACCTTGTCGACGGCGAAGCGCATCGACTCGGGGGCAAGGAACTGGCCTTTCTTGATATTGACGGCACGACCGGTGCGGGCGGCGGCCACAAGGAGGTCGGTCTGGCGGCAAAGGAAGGCGGGTATTTGGAGGATGTCGGCGAAGTCGGCGGCCATGGCGGCTTCGGGCGCGCTGTGGATATCGGTCACCACGGGCACGCCGAGCTCCTTGCCCACGGCGGAGAGTATGCGGAGAGCCTCGAGGTCGCCTATGCCCATGAAGGAGTCGAGGCGGCTGCGGTTGGCCTTTCGATAGCTGCCCTTGAAGGCGAAAGGTATGCCCAGACGACGGCATACGCCGGCGATATGTCGGCCGGTCTCGAAGGCCATCTCCTCGCCCTCTATCACGCACGGACCGGCGAGAAGGAAGAACGAAGGTGTGGAGGCAAGATGTGCAAAGACGTTGTTCATCATATGCTGTTGAGTTGATTTATAACGTGGAAGGTGCAGCAGGCGTCGAGGGCCGCTGTTTCGGTGCGCAGGCGGTTGTCGCCCATGGTGACGGGCACATAGCCCTCGGCACGGCAGGCGACGATTTCCTCGGGCGAAAAGTCGCCCTCGGGGCCTATGAGGACGCTGAGGTTGTTGCCGGCGCGGTATTCGGTGGCCATGAGGCGCCGCTCGGTGTCGGCATCGCAATAGCCCACGAGCTTCTGCGTATCGGGAGCCACGGCGCGGACGTAGGACATCAGCGGCGTGGTGGGGTAGATGATCGGCAGCGTGGCCTTGAGCGACTGCTTCATGGCCGAGACGGCGATGCGCTCCAGACGCTCGGCCTTGATGTCCTTACGCTCCGAGCGATCGCAACGCAGTGGGACGATGGCATCGACTCCGAGCTCGACGAGCTTCTCGACGAGCCACTCCATGCGGTCGGCGTTCTTTGTGGGAGCGACGGCTATGGTGAGGCGCGGGGTCCATGTGTTGAGGACCACCTCTTTATCGAGTACCTCGAGCATGGCTCCGCGGGGGTCGGCCACGGCAAGTCGGCAGTGATAGAGGTGTCCGTGGCCGTCGACGACGTCGACGTCGTCGCCTTCGCGGCGGCGGAGCACCCTCACCACATGCGCGCTCTCGTCGGGCGGCAGCACGGGATTGCGTTCAATATCAGGAGCGTAGAAACGTATCATATCATATAGTGTCGGCCATACCGTCGGGGGCGGCGGCGGTGTCGGCCTCGGCTTTCTTTACCTCATTGTCCGAAGGAGCCTGCTTGTCTTTGTCGTGGAAGATGAGGAAGAAGAGAACGGCAACCACCAGGGCATATCCGGCGAAGATATACCATGCGGTGTGCCATCCGTCGACCTGAGCCACACCGGCGGGTTGGGAATACACATAGCGGTCGATTACGGCCTGGGCGGCGAGTGTGCCCACTGTGGCGCCGATACCGTTGGTCATCACCATGAAGAGGCCCTGGGCCGAGGAACGGATATCGGCGTTGGTCTTCTTATCGACATAGAGCGAACCGCTGACATTGAAGAAGTCGAAGGCAATGCCGTAGACAAGCATCGAGAGGATGAAGAACACCACACCCGAGCCGGGGTTGCCGACGGCGAAGAAACCGAAACGGAACACCCATGCGAACATTGCCATGAGCATCACTACCTTAATGCCGAAGCGGCGGAGGAAGAAAGGTATGAGGAGAATGCAGAGGGTCTCGCTCATCTGCGAGAGGGAAATGAGTGCGTTGGCGTTGTCGACGCCCCAAGCGCCGGCATACTCGGCCACCGAGCCGAAGCTCTGTATGAAGGGGTTGGCAAAACCGTTTGTAATCTGGAGCGACACGCCCAGGAGCATGCTGAAAACGAAGAACACGGCCATCTGCTTGTCCTTGAAGAGGACGAAGGCCCTGAGGCCAAGAGCATCGACGAGGCTCTTCTTCTGCTTGTCGGCGCTCACGGGGCATTTGGGCATGGTGAGTGCGTAGAGGCACATCACAATGCTCATGGCGCCCGATGTGACGAGCTGCATGGCGGTGTTCTGATAACCGGTGAAGTTGACGAAGAGCATGGCCACGATGAAGCCTATGGTGCCGAAGACGCGCACCGGCGGGAAGTGCACCACGGGGTCGAGATTATATTTACCCAAGGCGGTGTAGCACACGGAGTTGCTGAGGCCTATGGTGGGCATAAAGAATGCCACTGAGAGACTGTAAAGGAGGAATAGTATGCCGAAGTCGGGCACAGCAGTGCTGAGGCCGTAGACACCGGCACCGAGCATGAAGCCGCCGGCGAGGAGGTGGCAGAGGCTGAGCATACGCTGGGCCTGAATCCAGCGGTCGGCCACGATGCCCACGAGGGCCGGCATGAATATCGACACAACGCCCTGCATGGCGTAGAACCAACCTATCTGCCCCTGCAGGCCCACGCGCGACAGGTAAGCGCCCAAAGAGGTGAGATACGAGCCCCAGACGGCGAACTCAATGAAAAGAAGTACGGCCATGCGTACTTTCAGTTGTAGGGTTGAAGACTTCATGGTTTAAGGTGGTATTATGAATTTTCGTTATTGTCTTTGTCCTTGTTTTTCTTCTTGTCGAGAATTTCGCTGATGCGTGCGGCCTCCTCGTAGTTTTCCTGGCGTATAAGTTCCTCCAAGGTTCGCTCGAGCTGCTCTATGGAGTAGTTTTCGGGCTTTGGGTCGGCGTGGTAGTCGGTTCGGTCGGCGTAGGTGTGGCCCGAAAGGGTGTTGTTGTTTTCGGGGGATAGGCCGGCGGCGGTGTCGGCGTCGGGACGGCGCAGGTCGTTGTCGACGATGATGAATCCGGCACGCTCGATTATGTCCTGCGACGTATAGATGGGGGTGCGGGTGCGCAGAGCGAGGGCTATGGCGTCGGATGTTCGAGCGTCGAGCACCACCGAACGTCCGTCGCCGTCGGCAAAGGTGAGCTCCGAGGAGAATATGCCGTCCTCGAAACGGTATATATACACTTTTTTGAGTTTCACTCCGAAGGCGTGTGCGAAGCTCACGAAAAGGTCGTGGGTGAGAGGACGCGAGGGATTCAGGCCTTCGAGGATGACGCCTATCGACTGGGCCTCGGCGGCGCCTATTATCACGGGTATTCGCCTTGGGCCGTCGTCTTCGGCCAGCAGGAGGGCATAGGCTCCGCCTTGCAGCTGGCTGTAAGAGAGGCCCATGACATGGAGACTGACTAATGGCTTGTCCATAGGCGTGCTATCTTAATTCGTTCTTTATGGCTTCGGCAGAGCCGGTTATAATGCCCGAGCCGAAGCACAGGCGGCGTTCGGTGTCGTATATGGCGGCGAACTGGCCGGGGGCTATCCCCTGCACTTTCATGTCGCTGTCGATTACATACTCGGCCTCGGTGCCGGGTACGCGGCGCATGGTGGCGGGGAGGAACTCGGGTGTGTGGCGGTTTTTGAAAGTGATGCGCACGCCGTCGGGGCCGTCGAGGTCGGCGGCCGTCCATGGGTTGGCGGTGATGTACTGCATCTCGGCGATGTGGAGAGTGCGGCCATACTGCTTCTCGGTGTCGTAGCCCCGGGAAACGTATATCACGTTGTCGGCGATGTTCTTGCGCACCACAAACCACGGGCCGCCGCTGAGGCCCAGGCCCTTGCGCTGGCCTATGGTGTGGAACCAATAGCCACGGTGCTCGCCGAGCTTGCGGCCGGTCTCTATCTCGACGATTGCGCCGGGGCGCTCGCCCAAATGGCGGCGTATGAAGTCGTTGTAGTTGATTTTACCAAGGAAGCATATGCCCTGCGAGTCGTGGCGGAAGGCGTTGGGGAGATGGGCTTCGGCTGCAATGCGGCGGACGTCGCTCTTGGGCATACGGCCCAGCGGGAATATGAGGTGGTCGAGCTGTCGGCCGGTGATGCGGGCGAGGAAGTCGGTCTGGTCCTTGACGGGGTCGACGGCGGTGGCGAGCCATTTGCGGCCGTCGGGGTCGATCCATGTATCGGCATAATGGCCAGTGGCTGTAAGGTCGAAGGCCCGCCCCCAGCGCTCCTCGAAGAAGCCGAACTTGATGAGGGAGTTGCACATTATGTCGGGGTTGGGTGTGAGTCCGGCCCGCACGGTGCGGAGTGCGTAGTCCATCACGTTGTCCCAGTACTCCTGATGGAGCGAGACCACTTCGAATGGGAGGCCGTAGCGGGCGGCGATGAGTGTGCACATCTCGATGTCTTCCTCGGCGGAGCAACCGTTGCTGTCGTCGTCGCGGCCGATGCGGATGTAGAAGAGATGAAGGTCGAGAGTTGGGTCGGCGGCGAGGGTGTGGACCACCACGGCGCTGTCGACGCCGCCCGAAATAAGAACCGCTACCGAAGTCTTACTCATTTTGCCTTGTGCTTACGTGCTCGGTTGGCAATGTCGAAGGCGCCAATGAGGTATTGTACGTCCATGTCTTTGACCAGCACTTTGTGCGAGGCATCGAGGAAATAGAGCTGCACCGGGCGCGATAGGTCGAAGTAGTCGGCAGCGTCGGGCATAGCGGCCACAGTCCAGTTGGCGGGATAGGAGGCCACGTCCTTATCCCACTCGGGTGTATAAGTCTCGGGGTTGATGCAGGCTATGGCAAGTTCGCCGCGCTCTATGAGTTCGCGCGCATTGTGGTCGAGGTCGAGGTTGAGGCGGGCGAGCGAGGCGTCGACGTCGTCGCGTCGGCAGAAGAAAAGAAGCACCGACGCGCCAGGGGTGAGCTTATCGAAGCCCGAAGTCTCGCCGCCCCGGAGGGTGAAGGATAGCGCAGGGACCGTTGCACCCACCATACTGGTGTTCAGACGCTTGGCATCGGCAGCGAAAATTGCGCGATCCTGCTTGGCAATCTTCTTGTGAGCGGCGGCAGCGTTGGCGAAGGGAGCGTAAATTTCGTCGGAACAGAATTCGGTAGTGTCGCTGAAAGTCCATGCCCGTGCCATTTGGGCCAATGCGAGGGTTTCGGGACCTTTTTTTGCGAAGCGCGCCAGGAGGTCGTCGACGGCGGCGTGGACGGTATCGGCCGAAGCGTGGGGCATGATGGACACCCAGTCGCCGAATGCCTTATGGAACTGCGCACGGTTGCGCATGGCGCGGTCGAAGTTGCAACGCTGCCAGAAACGGCTCACTATATAGTCGCAGCGGTTTTGGAGCTGCATCATGCTGTCGGGAGGTGTGGGATAAACGAACAGGTCGCCCGACGCGGCCCGCGCCGGCAAAGCAAAGAGCCCCGCAATGAAGGCTATGATGAATATTATTTTCTTCATATACAATTACTTCCGGCACGAGCAATCCACCAACGACGCTTCGGGGCCACAAAGTCGGCTCCAAGCAAACTGCCGCCATGCAAAGCCTGCCGATTTTAATTGACAAAGTTAGAAAAAAATATTCATTGTTTCAACGCCTTTAACCATTTTTTCCAGACACAAGATAAGCAATATACTCCCGGTAAGGTATTTCTATAAAGTGGTAAACAAAAGGGGGACGGGGAGTGTATTATACTAAAAGACTGAAAGCGATGAAAGGATTCATTCTTATAGGAGCAGTGGCTGCGGAGGCGGTTTGCGCGCCTGTGGCTGCGGAGGCTGTTTGCCCTCAGGTGGGCGTGCGTTTGGGCATGGAGCTTACTTTTCCGGCATCGGATGTATATAATACGGGCGC
This sequence comes from uncultured Porphyromonadaceae bacterium, assembly GCA_902475285.1. Classification (GTDB taxonomy): domain Bacteria; phylum Bacteroidota; class Bacteroidia; order Bacteroidales; family Muribaculaceae; genus CAG-873. Next base: position 16,419 of record CABRZA010000015.1, on the reverse strand, counting down.
GGGCGTGAATACGGGTCTTGTGGCGCGGTTCGACCTTCCGAAGCGTTTTTTCATCGAGCCGGGGGTGATGTTGTCGTATTCGGCGATGTCGTCGAAAGACTTGATAACTTTCGACGATTACTATTTCTACGAGGGGGCGGCGAAATTCTATACTATACGGGTGCCAGTAATGGTGGGTTATGCCATACCTCTTTCGCCGGCTTTTGAAATGGCCGTGAGCACGGGGCCGTATGTTAACTTCAACCTATGGGGCCGTCAGCAGCTTGAACCCAACCTGAGTGCTCCCGACCCGCTTCCGGCGTATAAGATAAATCTTTTCGACCATGGGTGGAAGCGCGTGGACGCGGGCTGGAGCATCAAGCTTGGGGTGGCTTTCGCGAAGAGTTACTACGTTGGCGTCACGGGAGGGGTCAGTTTCACTCCTCTTGCTCGGTACGGCAACGGCGACAAGAAGGTGCGCGTGCACCGCAATACGTTGGCTATATCGCTGGGGTACAATTTTTAGAGCTTGTTGAATAATAAATGTTGCCGATAGGGTCGCAAGCTATGCGAGGCGACGGTAACTTTATCCCCCCCCAGGCTTTTGAAATGAATTGAAAACAATCGACAATTTTCGTCAAAATGTGAACAATATTACTCCCGGGCGGCCATCCGCCGGCATCTTTCCACTTGTTCTTCGGTCGTTATGGTGCCCCATAACTCCCTCATCACAAGTGAAAATCTGCCCGACGGCTGACCGCCCTACCGGTAACATTTATTATTAAACAAGCTCTTAATCAATATGTCAAGGTACTCTCGGGAGCGGTTTAGGCTGCGCTCACGGGGCAGCTGTGGCGTGGGTCAATAGGAAGGTGAGCGGATGAAAATGTCGCCGCTACGCGGCTTATGGAGGTTTGTGGTTGATTTACACGGGCTTACGCCCGTGCCTACAATAGTGTCGCCGCGAATGCGGCTTTTTTTCGGCGCTTTGCGCCGATGGAGACTGGAATTGTGGGATTTTCGAGGAGGGAGGACAGCGGAGGAGGATGTTGCAAAACTGTGGTTTTTAGATTGTTCAGGATGGGCGGGCGCAATGTATTGCGCCCCTACTTCGGTGCCGTTCAACTCTTTGGGTTGGGCAGGCGAGGATTCGGGGACGGTCGATTCGGTGGTGAAAGTTTGTTCAGAATGGGTGGGCGCAATGTATTGCGTCCCTACTTCACTGCCGTTCAACTCTTTGGGTTGGGCAGGCGAGGATTCGGGGACGGTCGATTCGGTGGTGAAAGTTTGTTCAGGCTGGGCGGCCGCAATGTATTGCTCCCCTCCTTCGGTGCCGGTTAATTCTTTGGGTTGGGTTTGGGCGGGGAAATGGGTGAGGGTTACGATGATGTTGTGGCCGAAGGGGGTGAGGGAGATGTCACCTTCGTCGATGAGCTGGTTGAGGGCATCTTTGACTCGCCAGAAGTCGAGATCTGTGGCTTCGGCGAGATAGGAATAGAATGTGATGAGAGAGCCTGCGTGGAGGTCGATGTCGAAAACACGACAGGGCTCGGCGAAGGCATTGCGGACGATATAATTCATGACCGCACGCGTGGGAAGACTTGTGTACCAGTCGCGTCGGCGCAGTTCCGGATAGAGTCGGTAGTATTCTTGGGAATCCATATCTTTGTTTTTTATGCAAAGATACGGTGTGTCCGGAGGCAATTATCCCCGATTTTTTCCCAATGGGAAAAAATCGGGTGTTTTTGTGCACTTTTTATGTGTAAAGTGAATTTTTTTGCTCAGAGGGTGTGGGCGCGGTGGTGCATGAGGGCGTCGAGGAGTGTCATTGCAGCCATGGCTTCGACGACCGGTACGGCACGTGGAACGACGCAGACGTCGTGGCGGCCGCCGACTTCGATAACAGTATCGTTTCCACGGGAATCGACGGTGGGAAGAGCAACGGGCATGGTTGCTATGGGCTTGAAGGCCACGCGGAAAACTATGGGCATTCCGTTGGAGATGCCGCCCTGGATACCGCCGGAGTGATTGGAGTCGGTGACTATGCGGCCGTCGGTGTCGGTTTGGAAGAGGTCGATGCACTTGCTGCCCGGCATTGCTGCTGCGGCGAATCCGTCGCCGTAGTCGAATCCTTTGGCAGCGTTGATGCCCATCATGGCAGCGGCGAGCATGGCCGAGAGCTTGCCGAAGACGGGGTCGCCGAGTCCGGCAGGGACGCCTGTTAGGACGCAAGTGACAATTCCGCCGAGGGTGTCGCGTGCGGCACGGGCTTCGCGTATTGCTTTCTCCATACGTGCGGCGGTGTCGGCATCGGGGCATCGGACGGGGTTGGTGTCGATTGCCGAGGGGTCGATATCGAGGGGGTGGGCATCGAATGCCACGCGTCCGATTCGTGAGGCATAGGCATATATTGCGATGCCCTCACGCTGGAGCACTTGGCGGGCAAGAGCACCGCCGACGACACGGACGGCGGTTTCGCGTGCTGAGGCCCGGCCACCTCCGCGGTAGTCGCGGTGGCCGTACTTTGCGTCGTAGACGTAGTCGGCGTGGCCGGGGCGGTATTTGTCGGCGATGGCGTCATAGTCGGCGGAGCGCTGGTTGGTATTGGCAATGGTGAAACCAATGGGCGTGCCGGTGGTGCGACCGTCGAATATGCCTGAAAGGAATGTGACTTCGTCGGGTTCGGAACGCTGGGTGGTGAGGGGAGACTGGCCGGGGCGGCGGCGTGCGAGCTGACGCGCGACGGCATCGAAATCTATTTGAATGCCGGCGGGCATGCCGTCGACGACACCGCCTATTGCGTGGCCGTGGCTTTCGCCGAAGTCGGTAAGGCGGAAAAGCGTTCCGAATGTGTTCATGATGAGAGAGTTATTTAAGAATGTCCAGTCTGGGCGGGCGCAATATATTGCGCCCCTACTTCGCTGCCGGTGATATAATTATGTAATTCAGTCTTTGATTAGATCGGCGGTGGAGGCGCCGACGAAATCGATGAGGGTGCGGGGGTCGATGTCGAGCTGCATGCCGCGCATACCTGCGCTGACGCAGATAGCGGGGAATTCGAGCGCCGACTGATGGAAGAATGTGGGGAGGGGTTTCTTCATGCCCACCGGGGAGCATCCACCGCGGATGTAGCCTGTGGCTGGGAGGAGTTCCTTCATGGGGATGAGGTCGGCCTTCTTGTCGCCGGCAGCACGAGCGGCTTTTTTGAGGTCGACTTCGGCATCGCCGGGGACTACGCAGACGAAGAGTCCGGTGCGTTCGCCCCGGAGGACGAGCGTTTTGAAAATGCGCTTTATGTCCTGGCCGAGCTGGTCGGCGATGTGTCCGGCGGAGAGGTCGGATTCGTCCACTTCGTATTCGTGAGTTTCGAAGGGGATATGCGCGGCTTCGAGGAGGCGGACGGCGTTGGTTTTTGTGTGTTTGGGCATCAGATATCTTGGGAGAGCATGAGGTAGCGTTCGGCGTCGATTGCGGCGCGGCATCCGGAAGCGGCGGCAACGACAGCCTGACGATATTCGGGGTCGGCGACGTCGCCGGCGGCGAAGACACCGGGGACGGAAGTGGCGGTGTGGGGATGCTGCACCTTGATATAACCGGCCTCGTCGAGGTCGATTTTGCCGGCGAAGATGTCGGTGTTGGGCTTGTGGCCTATTGCGAGGAAGAAACCGTCGACGGCGATGTCGTATACGTCGGGGACACCGGCGGCTGTCATAGTTGCCACGCGAGCGCCTTCGAGCATGTCGTTGCCGAAGAGGCTCTGTGTGACGGTGTTGAAGAGGACGTCGATTTTGCTGTTCTCGAACACGCGCTGCTGCATGACCTTGGAGGCACGGAGATAGTCCTTGCGGACAATCATATATACCTTCGATGCGAGGTTGGCGAGATATAGAGCTTCTTCGCACGCTGTGTCGCCGCCGCCGACGACAGCCACGGGGCGGTTGCGGAAGAAGAAGCCGTCGCAAGTTGCACAAGCCGAGACACCCATTCCGCGGTATTTTTCCTCGTCGGGGAGGCCGAGATACTTAGCCGAGGCGCCGGTGCTAATAATTACTGTGTCGGCCTCGACGGTATGTGTACCGCCGTCGACAACGGCCTTGAAAGGACGCACTGAGAGGTCGATATCGGAAACCTGTCCGCTTATGATTTCAGCACCGCAGCGCAGAGCCTGGGCGCGGAGGTCTTCCATCATCTTGTTGCCGTCGACGCCCTCGGGATAGCCGGGGAAGTTCTCGACTTCGGTGGTCTGTGTAAGCTGTCCGCCGGGCTGAAAGCCCTCGACGAGAACTGGAGCGAGGCCGGCTCGGGAAGTATATATGCCGGCTGTGTATCCGGCAGGGCCGGAGCCGATGATAAGGCATTTTGTGCTAAGATTACTCATATTATCGTAGATCAATGATTTCGGAAGCGGGATGAAGACGAGCGTCGTAGCGGAAGGCAGTGTCGGCAGGCTTGGCGCGGCCGGCGATGCGGTCGATTACCATGTGGATACGCTCGCCGCTGTCGAGGTCGACAATTATTGCCTGCGGCCAATTTCCGGGGGTATCGGCAATGACAGTGATGGATCGAATGCCGCTGTCGGCGTCGCGTGGAACGAGCTCGACACGCCTGCGCCCGCTACTGTCGGGGAGGCGGCGGGAGGTGTAGTGAGTGTCGTAGGCGGAGAGGACGACGAAGGGATTGGTTGTGGCGAGCTCGTCGGCCGTGGGCTCGGTGATGCTCACTTCGCCGGTGCTGTGGAGGAACACCCACTGGGTGCGCCCGTCGAACCAGACGTCGAGCTGCGGCGTGGTGAAGGCGAAAGCCGCTCCGGCCATGAGTGCCGAGCCCTGGACGGCACCGTCGGCGCCGTTGATTGTGAACTGCGCCTCGACTGCCGGTTTTGCAAGCATCGACTTGCGCATCTGCGCGAGTATCGACGATGCCGACGGTCCTGCGGCACGGAGCGCCGCGGGCATCAGGAGGGCTACAAGCACCAGAAGGGTAAGGATATTTCGTTTCATCATAATAACAACGAGGGCGACGGCCAATTAGTTCAGTATTCGCTCCGCCTCGTCGGGCCCCATGAGCACCTGGCGCGGCTTAGCACCGTTGGCCGGGCCCACGATGCCGAGCTGCTGCATCTGGTCCATGAATCGGCCGGCCTTGTTGAATCCGATTTCGAACTTACGCTGGAGCATGGTGATGGAGGCCTGATCCTGTGTGGCGATGTACATGGCACACCGACGGAACTCGTCGGTGATGGTGAAATCGGCAGCGGCAGCGCTCTCGACGGGCTCGTCGGTCGGTGGGTCGGGCAAGAGGTAGCAGCTGTCGAAACCTGGCTGTGCGCCAATGTGGCTGCATATGGCCTCGACCTCCGGGGTGTCGACGTATGCGCACTGGACGCGCTCGATTGTGCCGCTGTTCATCACCAGCATGTCGCCGCGGCCAATGAGGCGCTGTGCACCGGGACGGTCGAGGATGGTCTTGCTGTCGACACCCTGCGTGACCTTGAAGGCTATTCGGGCGGGGAAGTTGGCCTTGATTTTACCGGTGATGATGTCGGTTGACGGGCGCTGGGTGGCAATAATCATGTGGAGGCCGACGGCACGGGCCTTCTGGGCAATGCGGCATATGGGAGCTGCGATGTCCTTGGAAGCCGTCATGACGAGGTCGGCGTACTCATCGACAATAATCACGATATAAGGCAGATATCGGTGGCCGAGCTCGGGATTGAGCGTACGGGCGCAGAATCGGGCGTTATAGTCCTCTATTCCTCTCACGCCGGCGAGACGTAGGAGCTCGTAGCGGTTGTCCATCTCGACGCAAAGCGAGTTGAGGGTGTCGAGAGCCTTGTCGGAATCGGTGATAACGGCGCTGTCGCCGTCGGGAATCTTGGCGAGGTACTGGCGCTCGATGGCCGCATAGAGCGAGAACTCGACCATCTTGGGGTCGACGAGGACAAACTTGAGCTCGTCGGGGTGCTTGCTGTAAAGGAGTGATGTTATGATACAGTTGAGGCCCACCGACTTTCCCTGTCCCGTAGCGCCGGCCACCAGGAGGTGTGGCATCTTGGCGAGGTCGACCATAAAATCTTTGTTGTCGATGGTCGAGCCAAGTGCCATAGGGAGCCGCATCTTGGTGTTGCGGAACTGCTCGGATTCGAGAATGGGGCGCATGGACACAATCTGTGGCTTGCGGTTGGGGACCTCGAGGCCTATGGAGCGCTTGCCCGGAATTGGGGCTATGATGCGAATGCCGTAAGCAGCGAGGCTCATGGCGATTTCGTCTTCGAGGCTTCGAATCTTAGCAATGCGCGTGCCCTGAACGGGGACAATCTCATAGAGGGTGACTGTGGGGCCTATTGTGGCAATGATGTGCTCAATCTCAACGTTGTAGCTCAGAAGAGTGTTGACAATGAGCTCCTTGTTGGCCTCCTGCTCGGCCTCGTCGATTTCGAATGTTTTCGGATGGTCGATAAGAAGGTCGAGCGGGGGGAACTCGTAATGGCTGTGGCTTGCGCGGACGTCGTAGGGGCGGTCGAGGCCGATGTGGTCGCCGTGCTGGATGGGGTCGGGCTTGCGCTCGTGCTGCTCGGACTCAGATACGGGTGTCGGGTTCATGACAATCTGCATGGGGATGGCAGCAGACTGGGCAGAATCGGGGCTTTCGGGGGAGTTCTCGGAGGACTCGGAGAGCTCGGAGCTATCGGAGATCTCGGAGGCCTTGGAGCTATCGGAGGACTCAGAATGCTCGGATGGCTCGGAGCTTTCGGAGGAGTCGTCGAAGTCGTCGATGGTGACGGGTGGCATGAAGCGCGAATGATCGTCGGTGTCGGCGGCTTCCACTTCGGAAGATTCGGTGTTTTCGTCTTCGATAACGGGCACTTCGGCTTCGGCGGGTTCGTCGCTTTCGAGGGCGTCGAGCGGGCTTGCGGGCTGCTCATGGACAGGCTCATCGACGGGCTGCTCGGGCTTAGGCTTAGGCTTTGGAATGATGGCCTTGACGAAGGCGAGCGCGGTCTTTATGGGCTTGTAGTACACGGCCAATAGCAAAGCAATGACCATGAGGGAGAGTGCGAAGCCGCCGAGGACGTCGCTGTACTTCATAACGAGCTCATTGATGTAATGGCCGTGGTTGCCGCCGAGCGGGAGGTCGGTAGAGGCATTGAAGGCGTAGAAGCCGAATATGACAGAAACGGCGACGGCAGTGAATAGACAGCGGAAAGTGAGGGCGAAGAACTGGATTTTCTTCACACCGAGGACTGCGAGGCCGACAATGAAGGTATATACCACCAATGCGAAGGAGCCGATGCCGAAGGAGTCGAGCAAAAGCCAGCGTGCAATGACGACGCCGATAGCACCGAAGTATGTCTTGACCTTGTCGGGGCTTTCGGCCATCTCTGTGAGGGTTGCACCGTGTGTTATGCTCTGGTCGGCGGCATAGGTGAAGAAATACGACACGCAGCATACGGCCATGACGATTGCGGAGAGGCATAGGAATATGCCCACAGCAAGGCGTGTGCTGCCCCGGCGGCAAAATTCGATTATGGAAAAGCGGCGGCGGGGCTGCTCGGGACGACGGCGCCGCGATTCGGGGCGTCGCGGGCCTTCGCTGTCGGGCACGGGACGCGGCGCGCGGCGGTCGGAGTTGCGTTCGGTGTCGCGCGGTGCCGTGCGGCGGCGTTCGGGGTCGCGTTCGGCGGTGGCAGGGCGGTCGGATGCCGGTCGGCGACGCGGCGTCTCGGCCTGGGGGCGACGCCTGCGGGCATCGCCGTCGAATTCATCAAGTGACGGTGTACGGTCGGTCATAATATGGAGGAGAGATTTTTAAGGGGGTCAATTAAAGTGCGGCGAGCGCGGCGATTTCGGCCACGGGGTCGGAGGCATGGAAGACGGCGCTGCCGGCCACGAGGACGTCGGCACCAGCCTGGGCCGCGAGTGCGCCGGTGGTGCGGTTTATACCGCCGTCGACTTCGATGAGCGTGCGGCAAGCTTCGGCGTCGATCATGGCGCGGAGTCGGCGAATCTTATCGAGCACGCGGGGGATGAAGCTCTGTCCGCCGAAGCCCGGGTCGACGCTCATAAGGAGTACCATGTCGAGGTCGGGGAGAATGTCGCGGAGGAGTTCGACTGGAGTGGCGGGATTGAGTGTCACTGCTGCCTTCATGCCTGCGCGGCGGATTGCGTCGACGGTGCGGTGGAGATGCGTGCATGCCTCGTAGTGGACGTTCATCATCATGGCACCGGCCTTGGCGACGGTATCGATGTAACGGTCGGGGTCGACAATCATGAGGTGTACGTCGAGGGGCATGTCGGTGAGCTTATGCACAGCCTCGATGACGGGGAAGCCGAAGGAAATGTTGGGGACGAAGACGCCGTCCATCACGTCGCAGTGGAGCCACTGTGCGCGGCTGCGGCGGAGCATGGCGATATCATCGGCGAGGTGGCCGAAGTCGGCCGAAAGAAGAGAGGGAGCGACTATCATTTTTTGTCTTTTTTATCTTTCTTAAAGGCGTGATATACGATGTAGAGCACGCAAATTAGGAGCAGCCCGAGGCCGGCCCATGTGAGGTAGGAGTTGTATTTCTCAACGGCGGCGTATAGGCTATCGAGCGACACGTGGAGAGAGAGCCACCAGCCGAGGGCGGCAAGAATGGCGTTCCACACCAGCGCCCCGAGGGTGGTGAAGAGCATGAACACCCATATGTTCATCTTGGCAATGCCGGCGGGGATGGATATGAGCTGGCGTACGGCGGGTATGAGGCGGCCTATGAATGTGCTGACGGCGCCGTGGCGGTCGAAGTAAGCTTCGGCTTTCTCGACTTTCTGACGGTCGATGAGGCAAGCGTGGCCGAGACGGGAGTCGGCGAAGGCGTAGACTATGGGGCGGCCGATGAGGAGCGAGAGGACATAGTTGATAAGTGCCCCACAGAGCGCGCCGGCAGTGGCGGCTGCAACGACGCCGAAAATATTCATGTCGCCGCGCTGCATGGCCAAATATGCAGCCGGAGGAACGACGACTTCGGAGGGAAAGGGTATGAAAGAACTCTCTATGGTCATGAAAATGAACACGAAGAGGTAGCTTGCATTGTTGACGAACCAGTCGAAGAACCAAGCTGCGTCGAGGTAATCGGTGATTGCGAGGGGGATGAATAAATCGAGCATATATTCTGAAATTTTGCAATTCGATGCAAAATTACAAATAAAAAACCACACACGGGGTGTGGCGTGTAATAAAAGTGAAGAAAAAACTATTCGCTTTCGAATGCGCGTACTTGGCGGATGAGTTCGTCGGTGGCATGGCGCATGCTGAGGTATTTTTTGAGACCGACAGCTATACCTACGACTAGGCCAACGGCGAATCCGACCATGACGTAATGGTCGTGGTCGAAGAGCTCGACGGCCATAGTGGTGAGGAGCGAGACAGCCAGTGTTATGCCGAGGGCACGTATGCGCGTCTGCCACTGCTTGATGCGGAGCGCGCGCTCGACAGCGAGCATGACGGGGAGGACTGTGAAATCGCTCTTGCCGATATAGCGGTACAAGAGGTAGTTGATTACGCCCATGAGGATGCCGAAAGCGCCGTAGAGCACGGCCATCCACACGGGGAGGTTGACAACGTAAACAAGCATTGGCGCCAGGCACGGAACGAGAAGGGCGTCGATGAGGGAATAGCGGTAGTATAGGAGCAGCTTCTGCTGAGCCGAGCGTGCGTTGCCACGCGCCACCTCGTCGGCTACCCGACGGGTGTCGGCGGGGTCGATGGGAATGCGGCTTTCTTGCCAAGCGCGGCGCAGTTTATCAAAATCCATAGTCGGTCAATCTTTTAGATGAAGTTCGTCGGCCATCTTGGCGAGTTTCTCCTTAGCGCGGTGCAGCCTGACTGCCACATTGCCGGCGCTGATGCCGGTGATTATGGCAATCTCCTCGTAGGATTTCTCGTCGAGCCAAAGAGTGACGAGCGCCTTGTCGAGTGGGGCCAGGCGGGCAATGAGCGAGAGAAGGCGGCGCGATTCGTCGGCCTGTGCGGCCGAGGTGTCGTTGTCGACGGGGTCGACATGGACGTCGTCGAGTCGCGCGGTGGCGGCACCACCGTGGCGACCGTTGCGACGGTGCCAGGTTATGCATGTGTTGAGAGCGGCACGATAAATCCACGTGGAGAGCTTTGCCTCGCCACGGAAACTGTCGAGACCCTGCCAAAGGTTGGCCAGAACTTCTTGATAAAGGTCGTCGAACGAAGCACCGGGACCGGCATAGAGCCAGCATACCTTGGCTATCACGTCGCTATATCGCTCGGTGACAGCAAGGAAGTACTCCTGCCGTTCGGTGTTGCGTTTCATACTGACTATTTGACGCCGGCGTGGGCAAAAAATTACACGCCGGCGTCAAAAAAATTATTCCGTAAACTGCCGGATGAGGGGAGCGAGTGAGCGGGCGAAGAGGTCGAAGCCGGTGTCGGTGAAGTGATAGTTGTCGACGGTGACCTCGGGGTTGTCGCCGACGATGTCCTTGGCCTCGAAATAATAGAGATTCTCGTCGCCGGCGGCTTTGAGCTCATTGTAGATGCGGCGGAGGACGGCGTTCTTGGCGGCGAGGGTTGCGGCGACCTCGGTGTTGAAGCGCGCTATGGGAAATATGGGGCTTTCGACGAGCACGATGGGTGTGGAGGGGCGGCGGGCGCGGATGATTCTAACGAAGGGCACCATGGCGGTGTCGACACGCTCGGGGGAGCAGTTGGGGAGCGGGTCGAGGACGTAGACCGATGCGTCGGCCTGGGCCATGAGGGCGGCAATCTCGGGATCGAGGCGGGCGTTGCCGCTGAAGCCGAGGTTTACGACCTCGCGCTGGAGCAGGCGTTCGAGAATGGATGTGTGCACCATGCCGGGGCGTGTGGCGCAACCGCCCTGCACTATCGAGGTTCCGTAGACCACGACGGGCTTTTGACGTCGGGGGAGGTCGACTGCGGGAAGTGCGAGTGTGGCTGTGCTGTCGATGCCTATGCGTAGGGTGTCGACGCCGTCGTAGAGGGAGAGGTAGAGCATGTACTCGCGCATTACGCCGGGCTGCATGTCGGTGACCATGAGGGAGCGGGAATGATGGTTGTGGAAGGCTGGGCGTGCGCTGCTGACGGTTGTCCACTGCGAGTCGGGGGTGAGGACATAGAGGTCGAGGCCACGGATGCCGGTGGCGGTCATGTGGTTCATGTTGAACTTATTGCGTGAGTGCCACTCGGCTGCGAGGCGCGGGGAATCGGTGCGGAAACGCACGGCGAGGCCGGCGGAGTTTAGGCCGAGGTTCCAAAGTTCGTCGCGCACGCGGCCCTGCAACGAGTCGGGCAGACGTGTATATGCCTCCGAGGCGTCGGGGGCGAGGGTGCCTATGAGGGGAAAGGAGCGGAGGTCGTGATATACGAGCTCGTCGACGACGGCAGCCTTAGCGGCGAGGGCAAGTGCGGCAGCCCCGGCAAGCGCGAGGATATGTTTTACGAAGTGCATTATTGCAAATGTGATAATTGGGTATCGGTCAAATAATTGCAGACCACCGACGCGGTGCCGGCGGTCTGCGGTAGGATTTCAGTCGTCGAGGGAATGGATTACGAGGCCGGAGCGGAGCTTTGGCTCGAACCATGTGGTCTTGGGCGGCATTATGTTGCCGGTGTCGGCGATGTCCATGAGCTGCTGCATGCTCACGGGGAAGAGGGCGAGGGCGAAGGCCATCTCGCCGGAGTCGACGCGGCGCTTGAGCTCGCCGAGGCCGCGGATGCCGCCGACGAAGTCGATGCGCTTGTCGGTGCGGAGGTCGGTGATGCCTATGATGTCGCGGAGGATGAGGTCGGACGACACGGTTACGTCGAGGACGCCTATGGGGTCGTGGTCGTTGTATGTTCCGGGGCGCGCCGTGAGGGAGTACCAACGGCCTTCTAGATAGAGCGAGAAGTTGTGGAGGCGCTCTGGGGTGTAGATTTCCTCGCCTTTGTCGACCACTTCGAAGCTACGGGCGAGGCGCTCGAGGAACTCGGCAGGAGAGAGACCGTTGAGGTCGCGCACGACGCGGTTGTAGTCGATGATGCGGAGATGCGAGGCGGGGAAGGCCACGGCGAGGAAGTAGTTGTACTCCTCGTCGCCGCGGTGGTTGGGGTTGAGGCGTGCCTTCTCGTTTCCCACGAGGGCAGCTGCGGCGCTGCGGTGATGGCCGTCGGCGATATAGAGGTAGGGAATGGCGGCGAAGGCTTCGGTGATGCGGCCGATGAGCACGGGGTCGTCGACCACCCAAAAATGGTGGCCGAAGCCGTCGGGGGCGGTGAAGTCGTACTCGGGCTCGCCGGCGGTGACGGTGCGGATTATTTCGTCGAGGACGGCATTGTCGGGGAAGGCGAAGAATACGGGCTCGATGTTGGCGTTGTTGATTCGGACGTGCTTCATGCGGTCCTCCTCCTTGTCGCGTCGGGTGAGCTCGTGTTTCTTTATGCGTCCTTCCATATAGTCGTCGACGTTGGCTGCAACGACGATGCCGTACTGAGTGCGGCCGTCCATGGTCTGGGCGTAGATGTAGTAGTGTTCCTTATCGTCCTGAACGAGCCATCCGTTGCGGCGGAAAGCGGCAAAATTTTCGACGGCCTTGTCGTAGACGCGTGGGTCGTGCTCGTCGGTGCCCGGCTCGAAGTCGATTTCGGGCTTTATGATATGGTAGAGCGAACGCGGGTTGCCTTCGGCCTCGGCACGTGCCTCGGCGCTGTCGAGCACGTCGTATGGGCGCGATGCCACCTGTGTGACCATCTCGCGCGGCGGACGTATGCCCTTGAACGGTTTTACTTTTGCCATGGTATATTTCGGTTTTAGGTATTCAGTGTCGGATAGAGGTGGAGCTTATCGCTCGATGGTTTCGGTGCGGTCGGGGCCGACGGAGACAATGGCTACGGGAACGCCCGTCTCGCGCTCGATGAACTCGACGTAGCGGCGGAATGCCTCGGGGAGGTCGGCGTAGGCGCGGATGTCGGAGAGCTTGGTGCGCCAGCCGGCAAACTCCTCGTAGACGGGTTCGATCGGGCCGGGGCCCTCGGCGTTGTCTCCGATGCTGTAGGGAAAGTCGCGCGTCACCGTGCCGTCGGGAAGGCGGTAGGCGGTGCACACCTTTATTGTGTCGAAGCCGTCGAGGACGTCGCTCTTCATCATGATTAGGTCGGTGGCGCCGTCGACCATTGCGGCATAGCGCAGGGCCACAAGGTCGAGCCATCCGCATCGGCGCTCGCGGCCCGTCACGGCGCCGTACTCATGGCCTATGCGACGCATCTCGGCACCGGTGTCGTCGAGAAGCTCGGTGGGGAAGGGGCCGCTTCCCACACGGGTGCAGTAGGCCTTGAATATGCCGTAGACACGGCCTATGCGACCGGGCGCCACGCCGAGGCCGGTGCATGCGCCTGCGGCGACGGTGTTGCTCGACGTAACGAAGGGGTATGAGCCGAAGTCGATGTCGAGCATTGTGCCCTGTGCGCCTTCGCAGAGCACGCTGCGGCCGGTGGCGAGAGCTTTGTTGACCATATGCTCGGTGTCGACGAGGGGGAATGAGGCGAGATATTCAATGGCTTTCATCCAGCGCTTTTCGGCCTCGGCGAGGGCGGCGGTGTCGGACTCCACGCCGAGGGCGCGGAGGCTCTCGAGATGCGCGTCGCGGTGGGCGGCGTAGATGTCGGCGAAGTCGGGGCGCTCGATGTCGCCCACGCGGAGGCCGCGGCGCGAAACCTTGTCGGTATACGTGGGGCCTATGCCCTTGCCGGTGGTGCCGATTTTGGAGCTTCCCTTGGCGCGCTCGGAAGCGGCGTCGAGGAGGCGGTGCGTGGGGAGGATGAGGTGTGCCTTGCGGGATATGTTGAGTATGGAGTGGAGCTTAACGCCGTCGTCTTCGAGGGCGCGTGCCTCGTCCATAAAGAGCACGGGATCGAGGACCACACCGTTGCCAATTACATTGGTCCGTGCCTCTCCGGCGAAGATACCCGAAGGTATGGAACGAAGCACATGCTTGCGGCCGTCGAACTCGAGGGTGTGGCCGGCGTTGGGGCCGCCCTGGAAGCGTGCAACAATGTCGTAGCGGGGAGCGAGGACATCAACAATCTTGCCCTTGCCTTCGTCGCCCCATTGAAGACCTAACAGTACATCGGCTTTCATTTTCTCTTTGCTGATTTTTGGGATGATATATTTGTTTTTGAATTATCGTTTCGTGCGCGTCGGCGCTTGCAGGCGGCACAGAGGCCATGGACGGTGAGCGAGAAACCGGCGGGGACGAAGCCCGCATACCGGCGTGAGGCGAGCATTGCCTCGAGCTCGGGGTCGCGGACGTCCTTGATTTTGCCGCAGCGCGTGCAGTGGAGGTGCAGGTGTTCGCCGCCGGAAGCGAACTCGTAGCGCACGGCGCCGTCGTCGATGCGCTGGCGGCTTACGAGGCCGCACTCCACAAGGAGCTGGAGCGTGGAGTATATGGTGCCCGTAGCCACGGGGATATTGTCGGCGGAGAGTCGTGCCGACACATCGTCGGCGGTAAAATGGCCGGCCATAGCACCGACGCACGCCAGGATAATGAAACGCTCCTGAGTGCAGCGGCGGCCGCTGCGGCGGAGATACTCAGCGAGCATCTCGGCAGCCACGCCGTCTCTATTGCTATCGTCAGCCATAAGCAAACTTTAAAATACTTTGCAAAGGTAGCAAAAATTTTGCAATCGGCAACAAGAGGAAGAAGATTTCGGTGCGTGGAAGGCGTGACAAGGTTCACAAAGAAGTAGTGAGGTTAGCCCGCGGCAATAAATCCTTGCCTGTGTCGGAGACAATCGCTATCTTTGCAGGTATGGAACGCATTGAAAGAGAGAAAGCCGTTGTAGGGCGGATGATAGCCATGTACTGCCGGGCGCATCATGGCGGCGAGATGTGCGCCGAGTGCCTGGAGTTGTTGGAGTATGCCCGGAAGCGACTGACGCTGTGCCCGAAGGGAAACGCCAAGACGAGCTGCCGCAAGTGCCTCATACACTGCTATGCTCCCGACAAGCGTGAGCAGATACGTTCGGTGATGCGCTACGCCGGACCGCGCATGCTCTTCGTTCACCCCGTGGCCGCCATCCGGCATATCATTTCCGAACTTAAATAGCGTTTTTATCGAAAAATATTTTTATCTTTGTGGCATAAAATCATATGCCATGAAGAAACTCCTTCTGCTCCTTTGTGCTGTTGCCGCCGCGGCGAGCCTCGTGGCCCGGGCCGATGAATATGATGTTGTGGTGGGTTATCTGCCAGATGATGTCAAAGCCGACACTGTGTACCGCCAAGTAGATGTACCTCCAGCGTATCCCGGTGGTGTGGAGGGAATCATGAGCTTCCTTGCCGAGAATCTTAAATATCCGGCCGCCGCTGAGGCGAACAGTATACAGGGGCGTGTGGTGGTAAGTTTCATAGTCGGTATGGACGGAAAGGTGGAACGCGCGACGGTGACTGAACCGGTTCATCCTCTGCTCGATGCCGAGGCATTGCGTGTGGTTGGGTTGCTCTCGGGCTTCACCCCGGGGCAGAAAGGCGGACGGCCGGTAAAAACGTGGTTTGTACTGCCTGTAAAATTTGCCCTGGTCGATAGCCCGAAAAAAGCACCGAAGCTGCCGGATAACGCGTGGGTGGACAGTGTTGCCTACAAAAACCGCCTGGCCGACGCCCTAGCCGCCGAACGTGACAGCAACGCCTACAAGGCCGCAAACCGATATCTCGACGCCTTCGGTATAAATCCTTACGACGTCGAACCGTTGCGCCGGGCATTGGAGTTCAACGCCCTTATGGGTGACACATCCAACGACTATGAGGTATGCTCCGTTGCCCTCGAGCTGGTCGACACATGGAACGAGACCGATGGCGCATCGGCCGACGGCCTGCGCTCAACCGAGTGGATAGCAGAAAAAATGATGGAACTCAAGCCCGACGAACCCGATCCGCTGTGGACGCTGCTGAAAACCTACATTCACGCCCCCGGGCATCTCAAAGAGACCAGCGCCCTTATGGACCGTCTGATACCCCTGCTTGAAAAACGCGAGATGTGGGATCGCTACTGCCACTTGGCGTCGCTGAAAAGCTTGATGTTCGACAACTACGACGAAGGTATGGCCTACCTCGAGCCCATGGTTCGCAATCTCGGCAAGAGCAGCAACAGTGTGGGCGCCCTGCTGTATCTGCGTCGGGGCTACCTCGAAGCCGGCGATGAATATGCTGCCGACCTATGCAGCCAAATTATCGACAGACTTGATCCCGACGGCACCGAAACGCGCCACTGGGAAAAGAAGCGTTAATTCGGTTAGCCCGTTCAGGAATTTAGTCCAAATACTTCAATCCTTGGAGCGATGAGTCGGTCTTAAATATCATATTAGCTCCGCTAAAAATCTTGTCGAGCTTGCGACCTTCGAGCACACGCCATTTTGTGAGACCTTCGGCCAGAT
>CABRZA010000014.1 GCA_902475285.1 uncultured Porphyromonadaceae bacterium | reverse complement strand
ATTGTTTTATTACTAATATCAAAGCAAAGATGAAAAAGTTAGTACTTACTCTTGCTGTTGTGTTCAGCATGTCGTTCTTCGCATGCAGCAACAAAGAAGAGGCTGCTGCTCCCGAAGCTGAAGCCGTTGAAACCGAAGTTGTAGAAGAGGTCGTAGCTCCCGTTGACACCGCTGCTGCTGCAGCTACCGACACTGTAGCCGCTGCTGCTGAAGAAGCTGCTGCCGCTACCGAAGCTCCTGCTGCAAAATAATTGATATCCCGGGCCGGCACACAGTGCCACGGCCATATCAATATCGCCTACAAACCGTCGAAGGTTCTTCCTCCGGCGGTTTTTTGTGTTTTTTTGGTTAATTGTCAGTTAATTGTCAAGAGGTTTGAGGAGGGTGAGGAGAGCGCCGTTGAGAGCGAGATGGCCCGAAGATATGAGGGCGGATATTTCGGCGCCCACTTCGGCGGTGTGGTGCGGATAGCGGGCGGTGAGGGAGCCCATGGGTATGCTCACCGCCGGGGCTATGGAGGCGAAGATGTCACGTAGGTCGGCGGCGAAGGCTATGGCGTCGAAGGGCGGCCGGCCGTAGCATCGGCTGCGGCATATGTCGCAGCTACCGCATCCGTAGCCGGGCTCGAGGCGCTGGCCGAAATACTGAAGCATATGTCGCACGCGGCAGTCGGTGTCGTCGAAGGCGAAGGCGCTCATTGCGTCGAGGCGCTTCTTCATGCTGTCGCGGCGGCGCTCGTAGATTGCCTGCTCGATTACGAGCTTGTCGGACGGGCAGCGGTTGGCGGTGAAGAAGATGTAGGGTGTGAGCGAGCGCGGCACATAGTCGAGTATGTGCTGGCGGCGCATGGCTATGAGAGCCTTGTAGACATCCTCGGGAGCGAGGCCGCAGCGGTAGGCCACGGCCTGCTCGTCGATGAAGACATAGTCGGCGAAGAGCCCCGGATAGTTGCGGAGAAGGTCGAGCATCACCGCCTCGTGGCAGCTGTCGACCACCTCGTCGTAGAGGAGGTGGCGCTCCACGGTAATCATCACTCGCGAGCGGCGCTCCAGCTCCTCGACAAAGGTGAGATAGCCAGCCCTTTCGAGAAAGCCGATGGAGGTTATGACCCTGTGGTAGTCGAGCTTGTAACGCTCGCACATCACGGCCGGGTCGAACTCGAAGACGGCGCCGAAGCCCTCGCCCATTGGCAGCGAGAGATAGCGGCAGATTTCGTCGTAGACGTGTGCGATGAAATCCTTCGGCGGGAAGGCCGCAGTGAGGCGCCTGGCGAGCGTGGCCTTGTCGTGGCGGCTCACCAGGAGTACTGCTACCGATTTCTGCCCGTCGCGGCCCGCACGGCCTGCCTCCTGATAGTATTCTTCGAGAGTCGAGGGCATGTCGTGGTGCACCACCAGGCGTACGTCGGGCTTGTCGATGCCCATGCCGAAGGCCGTAGTGGCCACCATTACCCGCACGCGGCCTTCCATCCAGGCCTCCTGCCGTTCGGCCTTGACGTCGGCTGGGAGGCCGGCGTGGTATGCCGTGGCGGCGATGCCGGCTCCGTTGAGGAAGTCGGCGAGCTCCACGGTGCGCTTGCGCGAGCGCACATACACTATTCCGCACCCCGGCATGGTGCTGAAAATCTGCAACATCTTGGCAGCTTTGGCGTCGGTGCGCCGCACCAGGAAGCTGATGTTGGGTCTCGCGAAGCTCAGCGAGAACAGCTTGGGCGAGCGCATGGCGAGCGATGCTGCGATGTCGGCCACCACTTCGGGCGTGGCCGAAGCCGTGAGGGCCAGCACTGGCACGTCGGGGAAGAGCTCGCGCAGGCGGCGTATGCCCAGATACGAGGGGCGGAAGTCGTAGCCCCACTGCGAAATGCAATGGGCCTCGTCGACTACTATCATGCTCACGTCCCAGCGGGCTATCTCGGCTATGAACTGCTGGCGCTCTATGCGCTCCGGGGCGATGTATAGGAGCTTGAGCTTTCCCTGGCGGCATCGCTCGAGGGTGTAGTCCTGAGCGTGGCGGCTCATGCCGAGATAGAGGCAGTCGGCCTTCACTCGTCGGCGCTTGAGGCTGTCGACCTGGTCTTTCATCAGCGACACCAGCGGCGTTACCACCAGCGTGAGGCCCGGCATGATGAGCGCCGGCACCTGGAATGTGAGCGACTTGCCGCCGCCTGTAGGGAGGAGGCCAATGGTGTCGTGGCCGCCGAGGACCGATTCGACGATTTCGGCCTGCATGGGGCGGAAGGCGTCGTAGCCCCACACGCGCCGGAGCACGTCGACAGGAGCCTCGCCGACGTCGGGAGCCTCGGCGGAAGGCTCGTCGTCGGAGAAGTCGTAGTAGCCGTAGGGAGTGTCGTCGGAGAGCATCACACCTCGGTGAGACGAATCTGCTTCACCAGGAGCTGAAGCGGGGATGTGGCGTTGTGGTGGCTGTTCTCCTCGATGGTGTAGCAGATGTTGAACGGGCGGCCGGCGTGTATGTGCTCGAAGTAGGAGGCCATGTTGAATGCGATGCCGTTGATGACGCGGCCGGAGGTGTCGTCGACGAGCTCGAGCTTAATGTGCTCGAGGTTGCGGCCCACGAGCTTGCTTGTGCCGAAGTCCTTCACTCGTCGGGTGCAGAAGGTTGGCTTGCGGTTGCCCGGGCCGAATGGGTTGAAGAGGCGGAGGATGGAGATGAATTCGGGCGTGATGTCGGCGAAGGAGAGGAATGCGTCGATGTCGATCTGCGGCGTGAGCTGCTCGGGGAGGATGTTGGCAGCGACATACTCCTCGAATCGGCGTGTGAATTCGGGAATGTTCTCTTCGCGCAGCGAGAGGCCCACGGCGTATGGGTGGCCGCCGAAGTTTTCGAGGAGGTCGCGTGTTGATTCGACGGCCTTGTAGATGTCGAAGCCCTGCACGGAGCGCGACGAGCCCGTGGCGAGGCCGTTGGCGAGGGTGAGGACTACGGAGGGTTTGTAGTAGAGCTCGGTGAGGCGCGAAGCCACGATGCCTATGATGCCCTTGTGCCAGTCCTTGTTGTAGATTACGATGGCTTTCTTGGGTGAGTGCATCTCACCCCGGCTTTCGAGGATGGCGTTTGCCTCCTCGGTGATGCGTTTGTCGAGCTCCTTGCGGTCTTTGTTGTACTGGTCGATTTCGAGGCTTCGGCGGGTGGCTTCCTTGTAGTCGCGTGCCACGAGGAGTTCCACGGCCTCGCGACCGCTTTGCATGCGGCCGGAAGCGTTGATGCGGGGGCCGATTTTGAATATTACGTCGTTGATAGTTATCTCTTTTCCGCCGAGGCCGCAGGTGCGGATAATGGCGCGGAGGCCGAGGTTGGGGTTGCTGTTTAAGCGTTTGAGCCCCATGTGTGCGAGCACGCGGTTCTCGTCGATCATTGGCACGATGTCGGCGGCGATGCTTACGGCCACGAGGTCGAGCATGCTCTCGAGCTCGGCTGTGGCGATGCCGTTGCTTATCGAGAAAGCCTGCATGAGCTTGTAGCCCACACCGCAGCCCGACAGGAAGGGGCAGGGGTAGGTCGAGCCCTCGAGCTTGGGGTTGAGGATGGCGGCGGCCGGCGGGAGCTCGTCGTCGGGCATGTGGTGGTCGCAGATGATGAAGTCGATTCCTCGCTCCTTGGCGTAGCGGATTTCGTCGATGGCCTTTATGCCGCAGTCGAGTATGATGACCAGAGTGAAGCCTTGCTCGGCGATATAGTCGATGCTCTGGCGTGAAATACCGTAACCGTCGTCGTAGCGGGTGGGGATGTAGAAGTCGAGCTCGGAATAATAGTTCTGGAGGTAGCGGTAGACGAGGGCCACGGCGGTGGTGCCGTCGACGTCGTAGTCGCCGTAGACCATAATCCTTTCCTTTGAGCCCATTGCGCGGTTCAGACGCTCGACGGCGAGGTCCATCTGCGGCATGAGGAAGGGGTCGTGGAGGTCGCGGAGTGAGGGGTGGAAGAATTTCTCCGCTGCATCGATAGTGGTTATACCGCGCTGCACGAGCAGGTCGCTGACGGGGGCGCAATTGGCGAACCGTCGCGCCAATTCAGCCCCTAAGCGTTGCTCTTCGCTCGATAGCGATGGATAGTTCCATTTTCGTGTCATGATGCTGTGCTCCTCTGTTGCAAAATTACAAAATTTTCATTGCGAAGTCAAGAGCATAATGTATTTTTAACTATTTTCCGGCAGGGCGCAGGGCACAAAAATGCCGGCCCGTGCGGCTGCCCGATGAGGGCTGGCACGCGGGCCGGCGGGTGTGTCAAGGGTTTATTCCATGAACATCTTCACGCGGTTCCAGCGGCCGTCGAGAGCGTCGGGCACGAAGTCGA
This sequence comes from uncultured Porphyromonadaceae bacterium, assembly GCA_902475285.1. Taxonomy (GTDB): domain Bacteria; phylum Bacteroidota; class Bacteroidia; order Bacteroidales; family Muribaculaceae; genus CAG-873. Next base: position 20,421 of record CABRZA010000014.1, on the reverse strand, counting down.
CGCTTTCGGGCTGCTTCATGTCGGCGAAGCGGCTCTGGCTCCATATGAAGGGGAGCCGGCGGACGTGCGCAGTGCCGAACTTCATCCAGAACGAAGTCTTTTGGCCTGAAATCGAAGGCTTTCGCGAGAGGCCGGCGAGGGTTTCCTTTATGAGCTCGCGGGAGAAGGCCTTGGCGTCGACCGAACCGTCGGGGCGCACGCGCGGCATCTCGGTTGTGCCGTAGCCGAGGTCCCAGCGGCCGTAGATCGAGAGGGACTCGCGGTCTTCGGTGTAGGTGATGAGGTCCTTTGCCGACTCGATGTCGGTTACGGTGTCGATACGCAGCCACAGCTGGTTGCGGCGCATGGGGCGGAGGTTCATGCTTTCAAGCTCGTAGCCCACCCACCACGACACGGGCTGGTTGACACCGAATATGTGGCTGGGGCTTATGATGTGGTGGTCGTAGTCGAGATGGTTTGGCTCATAGCCGGTAGAGTCGAGCATCTTCACTTCCTTGCCGTTGCAGGTGAAGAGGACGAAGCGGTTGTAGCTCATGTCGAGGAGGCCGATTTCGCCGGTGTTGGCGTCGATAATGTGGTAGCTGTGTCTGTATACGGCTGTCGTTGGCGCCTCCGGCGTTCCATGTCACGCGCCGGCCGTAGAGATACTCGATACCCCATTGGAGATACGAGGTGATGTTGTAGAAACAGTTGACAGCGCCGTAGAGGGCGTATTTATAGTTCTCCGTTTCGGAGATGGCGTTGCAGTAGTCGCCCACTTCCCAAATTCGCGACTCGGAGAACATGGCGTTGAATTGCAGACGCGAGGTAGTGTTGTAGCTTATGCCTATGTTTGCGTCGAGCATTGGCGATGCCTTCATCTTGCCTGGGTGGGCGTCGTCGGGGATGAACGAGAGCGGTTTGCCGGCGATGTCCTGCAAATAGGCGCCTATGCCCTTGCCGTAGGCCGCCTGAAAGTAGAGAATGATTTTGTCGACAGGCTGCAGGTTGCCCGACAGCATCACGCCCCAGCCCATTACGCCTCGCTGCTTGCCGGCCACGAGGTCGCGGTAGGAGTAGTGGCGGAAATTCCATTTCCAGGGTTCGCTGAGCCTTATTCTGCTTTTCGGCGTTATGGCCCTGTATTTCTTCATGACCTATGCCACCGAGGTGGTGTCGTACTATCTGCCTTTCGACATGGAGCACTACGGCCTCAATACCGGCGAAGTGGGTGTGGCCACGGCAATGTTCTTCGCCGCCGCTACGGTGGCCGGTTTCTTCCTCACGCGCATCATCGACTTCTTCAAGGACAAGACCATACAGGTGGCCATCTTCCTGTGCATCGTCGGGCTCTTCGTGACTGGCGGCATACACCATGCGTGGTCGTATATCGCAGGCGTGTTCATCATGGGTCTGGGCTACGGTGTGATTCAGCCCGTGATTTACGACAAGACCTCCTATGTGGCACCGACCGCGGCCAAGTCGACCGAATATTTTGCCTATCTGCTTACCTGCAACTATATAGGCATATCGTGCGTGCCTTTCATAGTAAGCGCCATGAAGCGAGTGTTCGACGCGCAGTCCGACCCCAACTTCTCCTTCATATTCAACGGCTGCCTGTGCGTGCTGGTGCTGGCTATCTTCAAGCGCAAGTCGTTTGTATTCAACGCCGACGCCACATCCTACGAACCTCCGCTGCCTAAGGAGGCGAAGAGTAAGTGACGCACAATATTTCAATTCATACGGGTGCCGCTCAGCCGCGGTGCCCGTTTTCTTTGCTGCCGATTTATAGTGCGGGAGTTGCGGGGGAGGTGACTTTTGTCTATATTTGCGGAATGAAGAGGGAAAGTTTTGTGCGACTGATGGTTCGCGGCGCCGCCGATTTTCTGCTGGGGCTTGCCTGGGAACCGCTGTGCCCGGTGTGCGGAGCGGTGCTTGGCAATGCGGCCGATGTGATGTGCCCCCAGTGTATGCTCGAGCTGCCGCGCACCATGATGTGGCTGTCGGGGCCGTCGGGGCGTTTTGCCGACGTGCTTGCCAACGCGGTGGCGCCTCCGGGTTTTGCGGCGGCGTGGTTCGACTACGACCCGTCGGCGCCCTCGGCCGAGCTCATACGCGGGGCCAAGTACTACGACCGGCCGCGCTTGGCACGGCGTCTGGGCGAGATGTTTGCCCGCGAGGTGCTGTGCTATCCTGCGGCCGAGGGAGCTTTTCCGTTCGGGGGTATAGAGGTGCTGCTGCCGGTGCCCATGCACTGGCGCAAACAGATGAGCCGCGGCTACAACCAAAGTGTGGAGATAGCGCGCGGCATATCGCTGGCGACGGGTATGGCGGTTGCCGACAATCTTGTGGCAGTGCGCCGTCATGCCACGCAGACGCGCAAGAGCCGCAGCGAACGCGGGCGAAACCTTGCGGGTACGGTGGCAGTGGTGCGTCCGCACGAGCTCGACGGGCGGCATATAGCCGTTGTCGACGACATTCTCACTACCGGTGCCACGTTGGCGGAGTGCGTGCATGCCATATCGGTGTCGGGGGCGAGGCCGTTGTCGATAAGCCTGTTGACGCTGGGAGCGACGGTTTAAGTCAGAAGTTAGAGTTAGGTCAGAGTTATGAGTTATTAGTTATTAGATGATGTGCTTAGCCATGGCGTGGCCAAAGGTCGCGCAAAAGCCGGGCGCCCTCACTCTTTGTCGATGAATCGGCGGGTGAGGCCGTTGTAGGCGTCGATGCGGCGGTCGCGGAGGAAGGGCCACCAACGGCGCACGGCTTCGGAGCGCTCCATGTCGATGTCGACTATGGCTTGCGTTTCTTCCTCGGCGGGGGCGTGGAAGAGCCATTCGCCCTGCGGGCCGGCCACGAAGCTGTTGCCCCAGAAGCGTATGCCCGAGGTGGCGCCCGAGGGGTCGGGCTCGAAGCCCGTGCGGTTGACGGTTACGACGGGCAGACCGTTGGCCACGGCGTGGCCGCGCTGCACGGTGAGCCATGCTTCGAGCTGGCGTGCACGCTCGGCGTCGGTGTCGTAGTCGGCCCAGCCTATGGCCGTGGGGTAGATGAGAATTTCTGCTCCGGCGAGGGCCATGAGGCGTGCGGCTTCGGGATACCATTGGTCCCAGCAGACGAGCACGCCGAGGCGTCCCACCGATGTGTCGACGGGGCGGAAGCCGAGGTCGCCGGGGGTGAAGTAGAATTTCTCGTAATATGCCGGGTCGTCGGGGATGTGCATCTTGCGGTACTTTCCGGCCACGGAGCCGTCGGTGTCGTAGACCACGGCGGTGTTGTGGTACAGGCCCGGCGCGCGGCGCTCGAAGAGCGAGCTCACGAGCACAGTGCCGGCCTCGCGGGCAAGGTCGGAATAGAATCGCGCGGGCGCACCGTCGGGTATGGGTGCGGCGAGGTCGCAGAGGTCCACGTCCTCGGTCTGGCAGAAGTAGGGCGTGTCGTGGAGTTCTTGCAGGACCACCAGCTGTGCGCCGGCGGCGGCGAGGGCGCGCACCTTTTCGGCGAGGCGTCGGCGGTTGTCGTCGGCATCGGTGCCGTTGGCCTGCTGCACGATGCCTGTGCGGAGGATGCGAGCCATCAGATGATGAGCATTGCGTCGCCGAAGCAACCGAAGCGGTATCCTTCCTTCACGGCCACCTCATAGGCGTGGTGCACGAGGTCGTAGCCGCCGAATGCCGACACCATCATGAGCTGTGTGCTGTAGGGGAGGTGGAAGTTGGTGATGAGGTCGGAGCATACGTTGAAGTCGTAGGGCGGGAAGATGAATTTGTTGGTCCAGCCGTCGAAGGGCATCATGTGTCCGCCCATGCTCTCCGCCGAGGTGATGGCCCGGAGAGTGGCTGTGCCCACAGCGCATACGCGGTGGTTGCCGTCCTTGGCCTCGTTGACGGTTTCTACGAGCTTCTCGTCGGCGAGGACCTGCTCGGAGTCCATGCGGTGCTTGGTGAGGTCTTCGACGTCGATTTCGCGGAAAGTGCCCAGGCCGCAGTGCACGGTTATGTAGGCGTCGTGCACGCCCTTGATTTTGAGGCGTGTGATGAGGCTGCGCGTGAAGTGGAGGCCTGCGGCGGGGGCCACGACGGCGCCTTCGTTGCGGGCGAAGATGCACTGGTAGTCCTCGGCGTCGCGGGGCTCGGGCTCGCGGCGTATGTAGGGGGGCAGGGGAGTCATGCCCATGGAGTAGAGGGTGCGGCGGAACTCTTCATGGTCGCCGTCGTAGAGGAAGCGCAGTGTGCGGCCGCGAGAGGTGGTGTTGTCGATGACTTCGGCCACGAGCGAGTCGTCGTCGCCGAAATAGAGCTTGTTGCCAATGCGGATTTTGCGGGCGGGCTCGACGAGAACGTCCCAGAACTTGTTTTCGGCGTTGAGCTCGCGGAGGAGAAGCACCTCGATGCGCGCGCCGGTCTTCTCCTTGTTGCCGTAGAGGAGGGCGGGGAAGACTTTGGTGTCGTTGAAAACCATCACATCGCCCTCGTCGAAGAAGTCGACGATTTCTTTGAAAATATGATGGGTGATTTCGCCCGTGGCGCGGTCGACCACCATCATGCGTGCCATGTCGCGGTCCTCGAGAGGATGCTCGGCAATGAGTTCGGACGGCAGGTTGAATTTGAATTGCGATAGTTTCATCGGAATTGTCGGTATGGTGTTATTCTGTTGTAGTTCTGTTTGTTATGCTTGTTGCTTTGCACTGTCGGGCATTTCTATCTCCACGGTGCGGATTAGCTCGGCGGCCTGCTCGGGGGTGAGGCAGTCGTCGGCGGTGACATCGCCCACGCGCGTGCGGCGCAGGGCCGTGAGGTGTGCGCCGCTGCCCAGGGCCTTGCCTATGTCGCGTGCAAGGGCGCGGATGTAGGTGCCTTTGCTGCACACCACGCGGATGGTGAGCTGCCCGGGCTGATAGTCGAGTAGCTCTATCTCGTCGATTACGAGAATCTTGGGCTTGAGGTCGACGTCGTCGCCGCGGCGGGCGTATTCGTAGGCGCGCACGCCTTCTATCTTGCAGGCCGAGTAGGCGGGTGGCACCTGCTCGATGCGGCCTTTGAAGGTGGCGAGCACCTCTTCGACAAGCTCACGGGTGATGTGGTCGGTGGGGTAGGTGGCGTCGATTTCGGTCTCGAGGTCGAAGGAGGGTGTCGTGGCTCCCAAAGCCAGGGTGGCCACATACTCCTTGACGCCGGCCTGAAGGCTGTCGATGCGCTTTGTGGCGGCGCCGGTGCACACTATTATCACGCCCGTGGCGAGAGGGTCGAGGGTGCCGGCGTGGCCCACCTTGATTTTCTTCACTTTGAGGCGGCGGGTGAGGGCGCCGCGCACGCGCTTGACGGCGTCGAACGAGGTCCAGCCCAAAGGCTTGTCGATGTAAAGTATTTCTCCGTCTAAAAAGTTCATAGAGAGCTTGCTGTCGGGGCGGTTCAACCTACGGTGATGCAGAGAATGCCGGCGGCGAGGCAGTAGAGCGCGAACCACACGAGCTTGCCTTTCTTCACCAGCGAGAGCATCCATTTGCAGGCCATGCAGCCCACGATGAAGGAGGTGAGGAAGCCCACCACTATGGCTGCCGTGCCCACTTCGGGCGTTGCGGCACCGGCGGCAGCGTCGGCGGCTTCGATGCCGAACATGTCCTTGATGTCGAGCAGGGCCTCGCCGAGGATGGGGATGATGACCATGAGGAAGGAGAACTGGGCCACCTGTTCGCGTTTGTCGCCGATGAGGATACCGGTGGCTATGGTCGTGCCCGAGCGCGAGAGGCCGGGGAGCACGGCCACTGCCTGCGAGCAGCCGATGATGAAGGCGTCGGTGAAGGTGATGTCGCGCGGCTTGTAGACCTTGCCTGTGATTTTGTCTTTTTCTAGCGGCCGCGTGCGGAAGAAGTAGGAGAACGACAGGAGTGCGGCCGTCACGCACAGGCATACACCAACCAGTGTGAGCTCCTGCCCGAAGAATTGCTCTATGGTGTCCTTGAAGAATACGCCGACGATGCCTATGGGTATGCACGACACGAGGATTTTGCAAACGTAGACGAAGCGGGGATCCTTGGTGTTGAACGAGAAGAAGCCCACGATGAGGTCGGAGAACTCGTGCCAGAGCACCACGATTGTGCTGAGGACGGTGGCTACGTGGAGCATGACGTCGAATTGCAGGCTCTCGGCACCTCCGAGGTCGAGGCCGAGGATTTCGCGGAATATTTCAAGGTGTCCCGACGAGCTTATGGGGAGGTACTCGGCCAGGCCCTGTACCAGACCGAGGATGAAGGAATCGAGGATATCCATGTCTTATTTGTCTTTCTTGCCTCCGGGCAGACGCTTGGGGTCGATTATTATGGCGGCTCCCATGGCGAGAAAGCCCAGGAATGCTATGCACGGGCCCACAACTATGCGGCGCGTGCTGAAAATGTCGGGGTTGAACTCGTCGACGCCCGAGCTGCCGCCGAGCATCAGCAGGAAGCCGATGACTATCACTGCGCCGGCCCACGCCATGGCAATGAGGTTGGCGCGCTGGAGGGGGCGCTGCGACGTGGTGTCGACGCCCTCGGCAGTGGTTTCTATCTTTTCTGTTGTCGATTTCATGTGAAGTATGATATGCGGTTGTACCTATTTCAAGAACATCTGGTCGTAGTTGGCTTTGAGATATCGGTTTGCGGCCACTGCCGACGTGAAGCCGGTTATGGCCGCTCCGGCAGCCACCATCATGGCGGCCGTGGCAGCGGCTGCCGTCCACGACACCAGCGTGTCGATGCCGGGCCATAGAGTGCCGGCGTAGTAGCGGGCGCCGACAAGCAGCAGTGCCGCGCACAGCCCGGCAAGGGCGCCTCCGCCGAGGCCGGCGGCGATGAAGGGCCGGCGGATATAGGCCGGCGTGGCGCCTACGAGCTTCATGGTGTGGATTATGAAGCGGCGGCTGTATATCGACAGGCTCACGGTGTTGGATATCAGCGCGAGTGCCACAAGCAGGAGCACTGCGGCGGCGCCGGCGAGAATGAGGGTGGCGCGGTGCATGGCGCGGTCGACGCCTTCGATTACGGCAGTCTCGGCCTCGATGTCGGCCACGCCGGGGAGCTCGCCGAAGAAGGCCGCCATGACGCCGACGCTGTCGGGCACGGCATAGGCGGGGCGCACGCGCACGGCAAATTCCGAGCTGTAAGGGTTGCCGTCGGTCATTGAGGCCACGTCGTAGCCCATGGCGTCGCTTTCCGATTCGAGGATGTCCTCGGCGGAGGTATACGTGAAGTTCTCCACGCCTCGGTGCGCCATGAGAGCTGTTTTTACGCCGTTGATATTGGCATCGGGGGCGTCGGAGTCCATCAGAACGACGAAACCTACCGAGCTCCGTACCTCGTTTTGGAGGCTGCGGCCGGCCATGAGGGCCAGCGCCGCCAGTCCGGCCACAAGAAGCACCAGAGCCACGCTCGCCAGAGAGGTAAGCCGCGACCCGAGAGTGGAAATCTTGCGATATCGTGATTGTGCCATTGTAATAAACGTAGCGCAGGCATGCCGCACCGAGCCTGCGACCCGGGCACAGCAAGCCTAAATTCGTGCAAATTTACGAAATTTTTCCGCCGAAAGCAATTTTTTTTGAGCTGTATGCGCGGGGCAAGCTTGTTGAGGATATGAAATTATAAAAAACGGGGTCTGAACATTGCGGGCGGCGGGGGTGTTAGTAGATTAACGGCGCCGGGAATGCGTGCCGGAAAATCAGTCTAAATCCAACAACTAACATAAAATACGCTTTCACATGAACACCGCACCTCTCCAAGGAATCAAAGTGGTCGACTTCACCAACGTGCAGTCGGGCCCGTCGTGTACACAGCTTCTCGCCTGGCTCGGCGCCGAAGTGATAAAGATCGAGCGTCCCGGCACGGGCGACGCAACCCGTAACGAACTTCAGTTCGACCCGAACGAGCCCAGCTACTACTTCCTTCAGCTCAACTCCGATAAAAAATCTCTCGCTCTCGACGCCGCCACCCCCGACGGCAAGGCCATTCTGACCAAGCTCATCGAGCAGGCCGACATCTTCATCGAAAACCTCCACCCCGGTGCCATGGACAAGCTCGGCTTCAGCTGGGAAGAGGTACACAAAATCAACCCCCGCTGTATCTACGGCACCATCAAGGGCTTCCCTCTGAGCTCGCGTTTCGCCAACCTCAAGGCCTATGAGCCCGTGGCCCAGGTTACGGCCGCCGCAGCATCGACCACCGGCTGGTGGGAAGGCGACAACGCCGTGCCCACGCAGAGCGGCGCCGCCTTGGGCGACTCTAACACCGGCATGCACATGACCATCGGTCTTCTCGCAGCCCTGATGCAGCGCGAACGCACCGGCGAGGGTTCGTTCGTGTATCAGTCGATGCACAACGCCTGCCTCAACCTGTGCCGTATCAAGACGCGCGACCAGCTTACCCTCGACCGCATAGGCTACCTCACGCAGTATCCGCAGTACCCCAACGAGAAGTTCGGCGACTTCGTGCCCCGTTCGGGCAACCAGGAGGGTTCCGGCGTACTCGGCTGGACCTACAAGTGCAAGGGATGGGAAACCGACCCCAATGCCTACGCCTACATCATCTTCCAGCGCGGCGCCAAAGACTTCGAGCTCGCCTGCAAGGCCATGGGCTTCGAGGACTGGCTCACAAACCCCGACTTCAACACCGCCGACGCCCGCGACCGCCACAAACAGGAAATCTACGCCCGCGTACAGGCATGGGCCATCGACAAGGACAAGATGGAAATCGTCAAGATTCTCGGCCCTGCCGGCGTGCCCTGCGCTCCTGTGCTCTCCACCAAGGAAATCATGGACGACGAGACCCTCTACGACGGCAACACTCTCGTGAAAATCAACCAGGGCGGCAATATCGGCGAATTCGTCACCGTGGGCGTGCCCTTCACAATCTCCAACTATCAACCTACCTATGGCCCGTGCCCGACACTCGGCGGCAATACCGACGAAGTGCTCACATCGCTGGGCTATACGGCCGACCAGATTGCACAGTTCAAGGCCAACGGCACCACCGCACCCCTGCCCAAGAAGCAGGGCTGACGTCAGCCCGACACCCGCAACTCAAACACTACTGCTATGGCAACAAACACAAATACCACCACCGCCGCTCCGACACCTCACTACCCCGAACAGGTGACCGGCATGGACATCCTGGTGCGCGCCCTTAAAATGGTAGGCATCGACACCATGTACGGCCTCGTGGGCATCCCCGTCACAGAGCTGGCCTATATAGCCCAGGGCCGAGGCATCCGTTTCGTGAGCTTCCGCCACGAGCAACAGGCCGGCATGGCCGCCGCAACTCACGGTTTCCTCACCGGCAAACCGGGCGTCCTCCTCACAGTATCGTCGCTGGGCTTCCTCAACGGCCTTACCGCCACCACCAACGCCACCGTGAACTGCTACCCCATGATTCAGATAAGCGGTTCGAGCCAGCGCGAGCCCATCGACCTCGAGCAGGGCACCTACGAAGGCCTCGACCAGCTCGCCACCGCCAAGCCTTTGGTGAAGGCAGCCTACCGCGTCAACCGTCCCGAGGACATTCCCACGGCCGTAGTCCGGGCCTACCGCGCCGCCATCGGCGGCCGTCCGGGCGGTGTATATCTCGACGTAACCACCCCCTGCCTAGGCGCCATCATGAATTCCGCCGACGCCGACAAGCTCTTCTACCAGCCCGTCGACCTCTGTCCCGACATGCCGCCTTCTCCCGCGGCCGTGAAGCGCGCCGCCGACCTTCTGGCATCGGCAAAACGCCCGGCAATGATTATCGGCAAGGGTGCGGCATATGCCCGTGTGGAAGACCTGCTCAAACAGCTCGTCGACCTCACCGGCATACCCTACCTTCCCATGTCGATGGGCAAGGGCACACTGCCCGACGCCGGCCCCAACAGCGCCATGGCGTGCCGCTCCACAATCATGGAGCAGGCCGATGTGGTGATTCTCGCCGGCGCGCGCCTAAACTGGCTGCTCAGCCGCGGACACGGCAAGTGGAGCCCCGACACCAAGTTCATTCAGCTCGACATCGACCCCGAGGAAATCGACATCAACCGCCCGATTGCGGCGCCCGTGGTGGGCGACCTCCGCAGCTCGCTGTCGGCTCTGGTGGCCGAAATGGGCACGCGCAAGATGAGCGCCGACCCCACGTGGCTGCCCTCCCTGCAAGCCATGACCAAGGAGAAGAACGCCAAGTTCGCACAGCGTCTGCAAGCCAATGCCGGCGCGCAGCCCATGGACCACTGGACCGCTCTCGGCGCCATCAAGCCCGTGATGGCCGCCAATCCCGACGTCATCCTCGTCAACGAAGGCGCCAATACCCTCGACGACACGCGCGACACCATCGACATGTCGCTGCCACGCCACCGCATCGACTGTGCCACATGGGCCATCATGGGCATGGGCATGGGCTCGGCCGTGGGAGCAGCCGTTGCCACGGGCAAGAGCGTCGTGGCAATCGAAGGCGACAGTGCGTTCGGCTTCTCGGGCATGGATTTCAGCACAATATGCCGTTTCAAGCTCCCCGTCACCGTTGTGATATTCAACAACGGAGGCATCTACAACGGCATCGGCGTGAACATGGGCGGCACTTCCGACCCCGCACCCACCACGCTCGACGTGCGCGCACGTTACGACAAGTTCGGCGACGCCTTCGGCGCCACCACCTATTATGTCACCACCCCCGAAGAGCTCTCAAAGGCTCTCACCGAGGCCATAGCCTCGCGCAAGCCCGCGCTCATCGACGTGCAGCTTGCCGCCGACTCCGGCAAGGAATCGGGCCATATAGGCTACCTCAATCCCGCAGCCCTCGAGACCATTACCGTCTGAGAAACACTCCATATCGTTTCCCCGGGAGGCAACGCTGTACTCCTCCCCGCCTCCCGGGGAAATTTCCTTTTCAATTCCACGATTTATAACTCTTTAATTTTTTCAGAGGATGCTACACATTATTCTTTACGCCATCGTCCCTATTTTCGTGGTAATGGCTTTGGGCTACTTCTCCGGCAAGAAAGGGGCATTCTCGGGCGCCGACGCCCGCATTCTCAACAAGGTGGTCCTCAACTATGCTCTCCCGGCCGCTTTGTTTGTTTCAATCGTAAAAGCCAACCGCAATATGCTTTCGGCCGACCTCAAACTCACTATCATTGCGTTTGTAGTCCTGTTGGCATGTTTCTTCATGGTATATTACGTATTCAAACTCTATAAAGGCAACACCCAGGGCGACGCCGCAATTTCAGCCCTTATCAGCGGCTCGCCTACAATCGGTTTCCTCGGCTTCGCCGTGCTCGAACCTATTTTCGGCACTTCGGCGGCCGTGGGTCTGGTAATTGCCATTGTGGCCATCGAAGTAAATGCCATCGGCATACCCGTGGGACTTTGTCTTCTCAACGCCGGCCAGGCCGCTCGGGCAGCCGCTTTCAACGGCGGAAAGAAGCCCAACCCATGGGTGCCGGTAATCAACGCCCTCAAGCAGCCTGTGGCATGGGCGCCTATCCTGGCCGTCATCCTGGTGCTTTGCGGAGTGAAGTGGCCCGCTTACCTCGACCCGTCGTTCACCCTTCTTGCCGGTGCCAACGCTTCGGTGGCTGTCTTTGCGGCCGGTATCACCCTGAGCTCGGTTAAGATTGTGTTCAACGGCCAGGTATTCATGGGATCTTTCCTCAAACTTATCGTCATGCCTCTGGCTGTCCTTGTTGTGGGTCTCATTTTCCACATGGACCCCTTCAACCTCAAGATGCTTGTTGTCTGCGCCGCCCTTCCGCCGGCATTCTCGGGCATCATCATCGCCAGCCGCTACAACACATATGTGGCCACCGGTACATCGTCGCTGGCCGTCAGCACGCTGCTCTTCATGGGCACATGTCCTCTCTGGATATGGCTCACCGATTTGTCGCTCAAACTGTTCGCTTAAACGAAAGCTATACATAAAAATCCCCGCAAGCCTCGTTGCCTGCGGGGATTTTCGATATATGTTGCGGGGGTCAGCGCACCACGCTCTTGGTGGTCTTGACGCTGCCGTCGCTCATGGTCGAGCGCTTGATGTAGAGGCCGGCTGCCGTCGGGCGCTCAACGCGTATGCCCGAGAGGTTGTACCACTCCTCGGCCACTACCGTAGCCGCGCCGCCGACACCTTCCACAGAGGCGCCGAAATTGATGTAGGCCGGTTCGGAGTAGGTGAGTTTGTTGCGGTCGAGGTATACCGACTGTATCTTCACCTCCTTGACCGGCTCGAAGAGGCCCAGCATGATGGTGTTGTCGTCGGCACGGAAGAACTGCTCGTTGTTGGCGTAGTTCCAGGGCACGTCGGTCATGGGAGTGAGCACGAAATAGTCGTTGGGGTAGAAGGTCTTCTTCACGCCGTCGAAGTAGATGTTGTAGTAGAGGCTGTAGGTATCGAGGTCCTTGCCTTCGGTATCTACTGTGGGTATGCGGTACTGTGCCACACCGCCCCCCAGGGCTTCGTCGTAGGCCATGCCGTCGAGATTGTCGGGCTTGGCGGGTATGCGGGTGCCTTCCGACAGCGGTTCGATGAAGATACCCTCCATCTGCTGCATCTTGCCAAGCACGCGCCAGCCTATGTTGGCAATAATCACGTCGTTGATCGAGCACCAGCCTATATCGGTGCGCTGCATGGTGAAGCCTTCTTTGAGGGTTATCTTGTCGAGGGTGCCCGTGGCGCCGGTAAGATACATCATGAAGCCTTCGTACACGCCGCCGTACTGCGGACGGAACGTGGCCGTCGTACCTTCGATGTCGCCGCATATCCATGCTTCGGGTGCGTAGAGATTGAGGCCCTGAATCCACAGCTGGCCGTCGGCCTCGCCGAGTTTAACGTAAATATGGTCGTCCATGCCGTACTCATTGGTGTAGATGGCCACATAGTCGGATGTCTCCACGAAGTCGGGAATCTGCGGAGCCTCCTCGAAGTCGATCGAGTATACCGTGGCCTGTTCGGCAAGGCCCGAGAAGCCGCCGGTGTTCGAAACAAGGCCAACGATGCCGGCGTAGTCTTCAAGCCCGATGGCAACGTCGGGCACATCCTGCACCAGGTGCTGCCCGTCCCAGTGCATCACCATGTCGCAGTCGTCGGGATCGACTACGAGCGATATCGAGCCGTTCAATTCTGCTTTCGGCTTCATGGCGGCTACAAGGTAGGGATACGACGGACGTGTCTCCGTGGCCTCGGTGCGGTAGATGAGCTGCGGAAAGCGGAAGGTGACGGTGCCGTCGGCGGCAAGGTCGCCCTTTATCCATGTGCCCGTGGGATTCTCCGTGATGAAGTCGCGCAGGTAGATGGCGTCGTCGGCAACTACCATGGCGCCGGCGAAACCGTCGTTGGCGAACGAGGCCACATTGCCGTTGTAGTAAGTCCATGTCGTGGCCGAGCCGTAGGCCGGATAGTAGAGTGTGCCTTCTGGAGTCTCGCTGATTATCTCTGTGTTGGTCGGCACGAGCTCGGTGGCTCGCGACGCTGCCCGGGTTTCGAGGGGCGTGGCGTTGACCTTCTGCTGCGACAGCTGGCGAGGTGCGGCCTGGGCTGTGCAGCAAAGCGCCGCAGCAAATGCTGCGACGCTGAGTGTCTGTGTCAGTTTCATCTGATACATAGGGGTGATTTAACGTACTACTTTTTTCACGGCGATGCCGTCGACGGTGATTACGTATACGCCTGCTGCGAGGTCGGCGGCAACGTCGGTGGTGCCGGCGGCTACATGCTGCTCCAGGCAGAGTGCGCCGGTGGCCGTGAAGACGCGCAGCGTGGCGGCTTCGGCGACGCTGACGGTGATGGTCTTGCCGTGGACGTCCACAGTAGTGGCTCCGGCCTCAACGCCCGTGACACCTACATAGTCGGGGTCGCCGGCCTGGTTGACCGTGAGGGGTAGTTCTGCGCCCGGTACGGCCAGACGATATTTGGTCGTCTTGTCGTCATTGAAGGTTGCTGCGGGAACTACTACGCGGACTTCGTAGACATTCTCGACGTCGGCAGCGCCTACATAGTACTTGATGCCTTCCGGTTTGTTGCGGAGCTCGTCGAACAGACGGATGAGTTCGCCGCGGTGGCTTGTCTCAACCTTGACGGTGAACTCGCCGCCTTCCTTGGGAAGGTTTACGCTGGGCTCGAGGGTCGACAGGGCGTAGTAGTTGAGGGTGGGGTAGGACGCGCCGAGACCCATCAGGATACCCGACACACGCATACCGTCGCCCCAGGGCATGGTGCCGAGGTCGCCGAATTGGGTGTACCACTCCTGATATGTATCGTCCCAGTAGTCGAAGCCGATGTAGGAGCGCATGAGCATCTGGTCGGCCGTGCGGACGTAGGGGAAGTAAATCTGGTCGCCGTTGTCCTGGTTGAAGCCGGTTACGTACACCATCACGGGATAGTCCACGGTGAGGGCGTAATCCGAGAGGTCGAACATGAGGTGGCGGTAAGAGCCGGCGTCGGCTGTGGCGGCGATTTCCTTGCCGGTGACTGTGGCCTCGGCAACGATGCTCACCGGGGCGTAGATGCCGTCGTCGGTGAGCTGGAGCACATGGAGGGTGAGCTCGGTGTCGTCGGCAATCGAGGGGGCGAACACCGAGATGTAGACATATTCAAGGCCGTAAGGCTTCGGTGCGCGAAGGTAGAGGCTGCCTATCGAGGTCACGAAGTCGTAGGACGTGGGCGTTTGGCCCAGATAGGTGTCCCAACGGTCGGTGGTCTCGGTGTCGAAGCCTATGGTGCGGTTGAAAGCCACGCGGGCGTCGGGATAGAGGTAGTCGTAGTTGGCAACGCCGAATTCCATTTCCTTGCCCGTCTCATCGGTGCCGGTCAGGCGACCGCCGGCAAGCATTTTTGCGAAGTCGAGCTGGTGGGGAGTCGAGGCGTTCGAGCCGAAGAACGAAGTAAGGCTCGGAGTCATAACCTCCGATCCGGCGGGATAGCCCGGAAGCACGAGGTCACGGCTGTCGGATGTGGTGGTGGCGCTCAGGTTCTCGGGGTCGGTGTATGTCCACTCGAAGCGGCGAGAGTTGATGGAGTTGTTCACCCATGTGGTCTCGGTATCGTTCGGCGCGAGCATCATGGGATTGCTCATGCGGGTGGTCTCCTGCGAGAATGCGGGGCGGAAGATGCCGTTGGGGAGCTCGTAGGCTGCGGAAGGTGCCGGGATGCCCACAATCACGTCGTCGAGCGCAACGTCGTAGCCCAGACGGCCGTAATAGCGGAAGGCGAGTTTAACCTTCTTGCCCACATAGTCGGCGAGGTCGATGTAGATGGGTTCCCATACGTTGTGCCCGCTGAGGCTGGCGAAAAGTTCGTCGTAGCTGAGCTTGGCCGCTTCGTCGGCGCAGTTCCACAGTGCCTTCCAGGTCTCGCCGTTGTCGGTGCTCACGTTAACCTCAACCATGGAGTTGCGGCAGTCAAATTCCCGAGTATCGTAGTTGTAGAGCGTGTAGCCGGGATTGTACATGAGCTGGAAGAACAGGAAGTCTTCCTCCTGTACCGTTACCTCAGGCAGCATGAGCCATTCGTCCTGGTACTCGGTCACAACATGCTCGCCGTAGGCTTTGTCGACATATATGAAGGCGAAGTTGATGCCCGAGAACGCATTCATGTAGCCTTTGCCCTCATTGTTGGTAACAACCCACGTGAGGTCGTTGGTGAAGACGCTGCTGCTGGGCTCGTGGCCGGCCTGGCTGACGTCTTCCCAGCCCTCGGGGAGCCAGTTGTCGGCGCTGGGGCTGTAGCCCGAGCCGCGGCCTTCGAAGCCCTCGAAGAGGGTATGCTCGCGGAGTTCGGCGCGGCTTATCACTTGCTTGGCGTCGCCGTGGCGTGCCACACGGAAGCTCGTGGGAACGGTGCCGCGCAGTTGTGCATGGCTTTCGACGGGCGCTGTCTGGGCGCCGGCGCTGAGCGCTACGGCAAGAGCTATGCCCGGGAGAAACAGTTTTTTTCATCTTGATATTGGGATTTGATATGGATTAAGAGACTGTATAAGGGGTGCTGCAAAACCGATGCCGCTGGCGCCGGTTTTGCAACACCTTTGTGATTTTTATCGTACGGCAACCTTGAAGGTCTCGGTGCCTACCTTGACGATATAGATGCCGGGGGTAAGGGCGACGGTGTAGCTTTCTGCTGCAACGGCTTCGGCCACGAGTGCGCCCGACGGGGTGCAGACGGCTACCGTTGCGCCGCAGGCGCCTTCAACGTGAAGCTGGCCGCCTTCGGCGTATACCTTGGCCGACGTTGCGTCGACGCCTTCTACGCCCACGCTCTTGTCGATGCCTATAAGGCATTCGCCCGATGTGTTGTCGGCCGCATATTCGTCGCCTTCAGCCTCGATGTCGGCCGTGTAAACCGATTCCTCGGGCATGTCGGCAGTGGCGTAGCAGGTGAACTCGAAGTCGTGCGAGGCGCCCTTGGCGAGGTCTTCGATGGTGAGCATGTAGCTGCGTACTCCGTTCTGGGTGAGGTACACGGTTATCTCCTCGATGAAGTTGGAGGCGCCGTCGTTTTCAACCGCAACGGTGATGGTGAACTGTTCGCCGGGTTTCACCTTGTCGCGGTTCGAGCTGATGGAGGTGATGCCCAGGTTATAGTTGAAGCCTACCTTAACCGATGCCTCGGCGGCGCGCGAGGTGCCGTTGGCGTCGGTTACGGTCACGGAGTAGTGGGCTTCGCCGGCTTCGATGCCTTCGTGCTGATAGCTCAGCTGTGCACCGGCTGCAAGTTCGGTGTCTTCTGTTGTCCAGCTCTTGAGCAGGCCTTCGTTGTAGTAGAGGTCTACCTGCTTGGGCGACAGCTCGTCGCCCAGTGTGGTGGCTGTGGGCACGGTGAAGCTGATGGTGGCGGTGCGGGCCTTGTGGTCGGTTACTGCCACGGCCAGGTCGCTGACGGCCTCGGGGATGTTCTCGCCGCTGACGTCGGCTATCACAACGTTGTCGAACCATACGTCGTAGCTGGGACGTGTCAACGTGAAGGCAAAGCAGTAAGTGCCGTTCTCAGGTACGGTGAATTCTACTGCGTCGGTAGTTTTGAATTCAGGTGCCTGGGTGTAGAGCTTATAAGGTACAATGTCCGATACTTTGGTATTGACATCTTGTGCCGTGGTAAGGATTACGGTAAAATTCATGCCCCAGTAAGCTTGCAGGCGGTAGTCGAACTTGAATGTGTAGGTGTGACCCTTGCGCATGGTTATCGGGCAGCTGAAAAGCGCAAAATCGGTCTCTGCATCGCCGTAGTTGTATGCGCCGATCTTCGCGGCTGTGTTGCCGTCGGATGTCTCGAGCACCCATTTGCTGCTGTTGGCGTAGTAGCCAAGGCCCGAGAATTCGGCGAAGCCGTCGAAGTTCTGGCTGTATGGAACCGTGGCGGCGGGGCCGACGAGTACGGCAGGCGACTGCACGTCGAAGCACTCTTCGCCGTCGTAGTACACTGTTATCTTATACGACACACTGCGCAGCTCGTCGGTTTCGATGGTTTCCGTGAAGGTCGTTTCGGTTGTGTTCTCGGCCACTACGGTGCCTTCGGGCATACGGGTCAGGGTATAGGCGAGCTTCGAGGCGTCGAGAGGCGTGCCGTGCTCACCGGCTGTGGGTGCCGTCCATGTTAGGCTGGCGGTGTAGCCGTCGGCGGAGAGCTTGACGTCGTCGAGCTCAGAGGGGTTGTCCTTGCCTACATATACCTGTACCGTCGTCTTCGGACCTGCACCGGCTATCATGCCCTCGGCCCACACGGTCACGGTGTGCATGCCTTCGGTGGCTTCGTAGCTTACGCTTACGGGCGTGCCCGCTGCTGCCGTCTGGTTGCCCTTGGCTTCACCGTCGATGGCAACATACCATGTCAGGCTGCCGCTGAGGGTAGTGCCTCCGTAGGATACCGTCGGTACCGTGAAGCTGACGTCGATGCCGTCCTTGCTGCCGTTCATGGTTGCATTGAGGTCGCCTACCGCTGCCGGTGCCAGGGGGTCGGTCTCGGGTGCCGAGATATACATGGCTGCCTAGCGCTCGCCCGAGGGGAAGTCGTAGAGCTTCGTGGCCGCGGCGGTCCGCGGGTTCACGGTGTAGAGCGCGGCTTCGCGTCCCGATGTGTAGGCCGCCCAGTAGAGCTGCCCGTTGGCGGGGTTGAAGGCGCCGCTCTGCTGCATGTACTCCATCGGTACTACGCCCGTGCTGCCTATTTCGGTGAGCGCGCCGTTGTTCTTGTCTATGCGGTAGAGCTTGCCCTCGCCGTCGATGCCGTAGAGCTTGCCGTTCTCATCGGCGGCAAGTACGTAGAAGTGCTTGTCGAGGTCGGCGATTTTGGTCGTCGTGGTATTTACACCCAGGCCTTCGGCGTTCAGATAGCCCAAATATGTGGGCGACGATGGCGTGTTGGCCGGGTTGGTGGTGTAGAAACAGCCGTAAACCGTGCCCGTAAGTGGGTCCGTGGTCATGTCGGTGGCGCCCATCACAAGAGTGCTGTAGTCATAACTCTTGGTCCACTGGTCCGATTCAGGGTTGTAGGTGCCTACGGTAAAGTTCTTGCCCCAGGCGGTGATGTTGAAGCCGATGATACGTTCGTCTTTGTCGAAAGTGCCGCCCGTAGGCAGTGTGTTTGAATAGTAGTTGCCTATGCGGCTGTAGTCCGACTGGCCTTGAGTCGAAAGGGTGTATACCTGGCTGTAAGACTCGGCTGTCGTGCCTTTGGCAATAAGGTTGGCGTAGATTTTGCCGGCAGGAAGGGCCGCCGACACCGTCAGGGCCGGTGCCAGGGCAAGAACCACTGCGCAAGCCTTGGCTGTAAGTGTGTCGATTCGCAGTTTCATACTGTGTTGTGATTAAGATTGGTGTTGAGAGAGAAGGCATATCATGGTAGAATATGATACTCTCGTGGTGGGGAATAGAGTCGGATTGAGCCTTGGGCTTAATCCGAATGTAAAAGCCAAAGAGTCCGCAAAGAGCCCTTCAAAGAGCTCTTTGCGGATTCATTGTGGGAGCTTATCGGATAATGATTTTCTCGACTTTGTTGCCCTGACGACGGATGTAGAGACCGTTTTCGGGGTTGGAAACGCGTACGCCCTGGAGGTTGAAGTACTCTACGGGTGCGTTGGCATCGTCAACAGCCACGCCCTGTACGCCGGCACCGGCATAGGGGTCGAAGGGTACGCGGAACATCGGTACGTAGGCCGGTTCTATCTGGCTGCCGTCGGTGAGGGCAACAGCGGCCGTCTGGAAGATGAACGCGTCGGTGGTGGCGTTCTGGCTGAACACTACAGTCTCGGTAGTGTAGCCGGCCTCGTCAACGCCGAGCATGCTGATGGTGCCGTCGCTGCCCTGGTAGAGCACGGGCTGGGTGGCGCTGAGGGTCTTGGCCTGCGCGTCGAGCGTGAACTCGGGGTGGGCCGAGAAACCGAAGTTGAACATGTTGTCTACGATAATCTTGTCGCCCTTCTGCTCTACATAGATGTTGTAGAGGGTGGCGTCGCCCACAGTGCCGTCGTCGTTGATTGCTGTCTCCGACATCACCGAGTTAACCATGAAGTTGTAGGCTACGAAAAGCTGGCCGTATACGCCCGAACCGACTTGTGCGGCGGCCTGGGCAAGAACGATACATTCGGTATAGTAGTTTTCTGCGTCGACACCGGCCTCGTAGAAGAACAGGCGTTCTTCGGGATAGTAGGTGAACATGATGTCGTGGGCCTCCCCGTCTTCGAAGCTGTAGTTGTAGAGGGTAAGATCATAAGAGTTCCCTTCTTCTGTGATGGTTACCGTCTGGCCGGCGGGCACGGTGAGGGTCATCGTGGCAGGGTCGTAGCTGGCATTGAAGTAGAGGCCGTCGAACAGGAACGGGCCGTATTTGAGCTGGCCGTCTTCCTTGATGATTTCGGTCACGCCCAGCACAGCGAGACCTTGGGTCTGCTCGCCGAAGAGGCGGCCGTAGCCTTCGAGCTGGTAGTTCTGGTCTACGATGGCGCTTTCGGGAACGCGGGTGGGTGCCTGCTGGGCGGCCATGCGGGCGCCGCGGGTAGCAAATGTTTCTACGCCGGCCTGGGCGCTCTGGACTTCGGTGGTGATGCCCTTGAAGTCGAGCGTGCGAAGCTGCGGTGTGGTGAGGTCGAGCTCGGCGGCTGTGGCCGTGCCGGCCAAAAGTGCGCTTAATGCGATGGTGTAAAGTTTCTTCATTTAGAGACTTTTGGAAGGATTAAACAAATCTGCTCCGCTGCGCGGCAACAGGTGCCTCAGGCTCCCCGAGGCCGCATCCCGTAGGATGGCGGAGTGTATGATGTTGTACCCAAAGTGCTGCCGAAATGTTTTTGAAGCTATTGTTGGGGCTTACCTTTGGTGCGGCAAAGATATGCACTCTTTTGCAATTTGCCAAATCTTTTCGCCAAAATTCCGCATTTTGACACGTTTTTTCACAATAGCTCCCCTCTTGTCATGGCGTGGAACTGCAGCGAAAATATCAAGTGTGTTAATTAAATGTTAAATTTACGCCGCAAAAATGTT
>CABRZA010000013.1 GCA_902475285.1 uncultured Porphyromonadaceae bacterium | reverse complement strand
GACGACAGATAAGCGAATAGGCAAAAGCCTTTTTACGCCTGCGGGACGAAATATGCCACCGATTGCCGTGTGGCTCTTTGCCGTGGCATTCGGGGTGCTGGAGTACTTTACGCTTGACGGGCTTGATACGATAGACTTCACATACTTTTATTTGCAGAAGTGTCCGGACGGGTTCGACTTCATGGGATGGCTAAGGTATATCAACCTCGAGCGGCGCGTCGACAACATGCGGCTGTTCAATATGTTTGCCGCCATGCGTTATCTTTATGTGCCGCAATGGCTCTATGCCGTGTTCTTCGGCTTTTGCTGTGGCCTGACGCTGTGGCTTTTCGGACGGTATTCAGCCATGCGTCGGGGCGAGGGGTCGATGCTTTTCTTCGTGATATGGCTTCTTGTGGTGGCGTTGCCCTGGAGCGACCATCTGCTCATACCCATGTATACGTTCAACTACACCGTGCCGTCGACCATATGTCTGCTCGGTATATGGCTCACATGGCGCGGACGTGGCATGCGTCGCTGGGCCGGCGCGATGCTGATAGTCGTGGCATCGCTCGCTCACGAGGGTTTGGGCGTTCCGCTGGTGTGCGGTGCGGTGTTTCTGTGGATGGTCACGGGACGATGGCGGCGCTACCGTATTTTCTATGCTGTGATGGCAGGAGGTACCTTGTTGTCGGTGGTGATGCTTTGCTCTTCGGCGCTGACCCGACGCCTCGGCTACGCCATGCCCCACGCGGCAAGTCTTGAGATGACGCCCTATTGGCTGTTATATAACTTTCTGACATTAGGACTTCTGGTCTTCCTCGCTGTGGCTCTTTGCCGACGGAGAGGAAGGGCGTATTTGCGCCGCTTCGTGGCAGAACATCCCTTGGGCGTATTTTTCTTCGGCTGCGCCCTCGGCGGTCTTGCCATCGGCGCTGTGGTGTCGTTTTCGCCGCGCACATATTTTTGGTCGCAGATGTGTTCGTCCCTGGTACTCACCATGCTCGCTGTGCCGGTGCTGCGCCGCCACATGAAGGCCACTCGCATCACTGGTCTCGCGCTTGGCTTGCTCTTCGCGGCATATGCGGCGTGGAGTGTGCCTCAGTGCCGCAAGTTTACCGACGCATATACCGAGGCTATATCGCAGCTCAACCGTTCGGAGAGCGGCACGGTGTTCTGCCGCACGGTGCATCCCATGGATTTCCCTAAGTATATCAGCCGTTTCCCAACGCGCGACATCTTCTTTCTCCCATACAGTTACGAGGCCCTTCCGCTGCACTACGGCAAGCCTGTGGCCCTTGTGCCCGAGGAGCTCGCCGACATGCCTACCGACGTTGAGCCCGACAGCCTCTACCGCTCGCCATCGGGTTACTATGTGTTCCGCCCCACGGATCCGCGTCTGGCCGACCCCACGGCAGTGTACACGGAGGCATGGTATGCCAGGGGCGTCACCATCGAGGGTGATACCATACAGGTGGCCTATTTTCTTCTGCCCTACATCGCCCCCGACGGCACACGCATGGTGATGATTGCCCCCACCGACGTGCATCCCTCGCGGTTGCGCTCAATCGATTTAATGCCTGGCATATGAACCGGTCAATTGATTTTCGACAGTCTTATACGGCGGTGCTGATTTTCGGCATTGCCATGGCTGTGATGGAGTATTTCTCGCCGCGGTGTCTCGACACATATATTTTCATGTGCGCGCTGCGCAACACCAACCCCGACGGGTATACGCTGAGCGGACTGTTGGAGTACTTCAACAGTCTGCGGGTGAACGACAACCTGCGGGTGCTCAATGTGCTGGCGCCTTTCTTCCATCTCTATGTGCCGCAGTGGCTCTATGCGCTTTTCATCGGCTTCTGCTGCGGACTCACACTGTGGGTGGTGCTGAAATTTTCGGATCTTAGGCAAGGTGAGGGGATGCTGGGCTTCTATATGCTGTGGGCTCTTGTGGCCTTCCTGCCCTGGAACAACAACCTGCTCGTGCAGGTGTATTCGCTCAACTATATTGTGCCTGCGGCGATATGTTTGGGCGGCATATGGCTGCTTTCGAAGGGTACACGCAGGGATACGTGGTGGGGCTCGGTGCTGGCTGTATTCGGCGGTATGTGCCACGAGGCGATAGGAGCGACGCTGGCATGCGGTGCGGTGTTGATGTGGTTGAGATTCAGGGATAAGAGATACCGGGCGTTCTACGTTGCTCTGCTTGTGGCATCGGCGGTGTCGGTGCTGTGGATGAGCCTCAGTCATCTTACGTTGCGTTTGGGCGAGCGGGAAATCTCGCAGCCGGCGTTTTTGTTCATGCCCAAATACTGGCTTATATACAATTGCCTCACCGTGGGGCTGATATGTCTTGTGGGGGTTGCGGGGTGCTTCGGAAGCACCAGGCGCAGGCTTGTGAAGTTTGTGGAGGAAAATCCTTACTCGCTCTTTTTCTTCGGTACGGCAGTCGGGGGCTTTGTGCTTGCCGGCGCAGTGTCGCTTGTTCCGCGCACGGGCTACTGGCCCCAGCTATGCGCTGCTGTGGTATGGGGGATGATATTGCTGCCTTTGCTTCGTCGGCGGTTGCGTGCGGCCAAGATTGTCGGCGGGGTTCTTGCCGCAGCTTTCATTGTGTTCGCGGTGTGGAGCGGTGCGCTTTGCCGGAAGCTTTGCGAGGCTTATAACGACGCGGAGGCCCAAATAGAAAGCAGCCCTACGGGAACAGTCTTCGCCGATAGCCTGCATCCTTGCGATTTTCCACCTTTGGTGACGCGTTTCACCATAAAAGGCATATTCTGCGAGTTTTTCAACTATATTGTGCTTTCGGAATACCACACTCCCAAGAGGGTGGCTTTTATACCGACGGAACTTCGCGACAGGCCCACCGATGTTACTCCCGACAGCCTTATGCGCTCGGAATCGGGCTATTTTTACTACCGTCCGTCGGTGCCTGCACCTTGGGAGCGTCATGCTCCGCCGGGCAGGGGTTTTGTGTGCTATGCTCTCAATATCAAGGCCCTCGGGGAGGCGGATGAACAGATGATGCTCCCTTCGCTATACCTGCCGTATGTGGCGCCCGACGGCACGCAGATGGTGATGGTGGAGCCGGTGTTCGTGCATCCGTCGCAGGTGCGCGAGCTTGATTTCGACCCGAAGAATCCCGACGGTCTTGAAGAATATTTTAAGAAATGACAGAAGTGCAAAATATTATCAGGGATTTTCGGCAAAAGACTGCCGATTTTATCGCCGCTCACAGATTGCTTCGGCGCGACGCACCCGTGGTGGTCGCTCTCAGCGGGGGCGCCGACTCTGTGGCGCTGCTTGCCGTGCTCGTCGACCTGGGCTACGACTGCCGGGCGGCGCACTGCAACTTCCACTTGCGCGGCGAGGAGTCGATGCGTGACATGAGGCATGCCGCCTCGGTGTGCGAGGCTCTCGACACGGAGATGTATGTGAAACACTTCGATGTGGCGGCACGTTGCGATGCTACGGGCGAGTCGGTGGAGATGGCCTGCCGTGAGTTGCGGTATGCGTGGTTCGACGAGCTTCTCGACCGCGACTGCGCGCAGGCCATAGCCGTGGGGCACCATCGCGAAGACCGGGTGGAGACTTTCATGCTCAACCTCTTTCGAGGCACGGGATTGGCGGGGCTGACCGCCATGCGTCCGCGGCGCGACGCGGTGGTGCGTCCGCTATTGGATGTTTCGCGCGAGGAGATTGAGGCCTTTGTTGGCGCGCGGGGCCTCGGTTATGTGGACGACAGCAGCAACGCCTCCGACCGTCATCTCCGCAACCGCGTGCGCAATACCTTGATGCCCACCATAGAGCGTCTCTTCCCCGGCGGGGGCGACGCCGTGCTGCGCACCATCGCCAACCTGGAGCGTGCGGAGGCTGTGTACGCGCGCGCGTTGCGACATCTCGGCGAGGCCTATTTCGACGGCAGCCGCCTGCATCTCGCCGCCCTCGCCGGCGATGCCGACGGCGCCACACTGCTGTTCGAGCACCTCAAACCCTACGGCTTCGGCTATGAGGCGGCATGCGATATTCTCGCCGCCCGCGGAGCGTCGGGCAAGAGCTTCTATTCGCCGTCGCGTCAGACGGTTGTGGAGGTGAGCCGCGGCGAGGCCGACATTGTCGATGCAGCGTCGCTGCGTCCGGCTGCCGACGTGTGGCGTGTGGAGCTTCCGCGGCCCGTATTTAGGCCTGTGAGCATCACCGTCGACCTGCGTCGTGTGGAGACCTTCGCCCCGGTTCGCGACCCCTCGACGGCCTATTTCGACGCCGAGGCCTTCGGCGGCGACGCTGTGTGGGAGCTGAGGCATCCGCGCCGCGGCGACCGCATGGTGCCTTTCGGGTCGGTGAAGAGCAAGTTGCTGAGCGATATCTTCACTCAGGCCAAGTTGAGTGCGGCCGAAAAGCGCAGCCAGTGGGTGCTGACGCGCAACGGCGAAATATACTGGTTGCCCGGCCTGCGGCAGAGCGCGCAGCATGCAGTGGCTCCCGGCACGAAGGCATATTACATACTGCGCTTTCAACAATAGACCTCGCAAGGGTTAATCAGCACTATATTTTTACTTAATATTATCCTGTGGGCGATGTTGTCAACTCCTTGGTAATAAATGTATTGGGTTGTTGAATTTCTAAAAACAACACTATATTTTTTTCATGGGGTGGTGCTTATCCCGAAAGCTATGCTTATCTTTGCACTACCGAAACCATAACCCTATCGTAATACAATGAAAAAGTTACACGTCCTCACACTTGCGCTCTTAGTGCCTTTCGGCGCCCTGGCGGCCGATGCCGACATAGTTGCCACGCAGGCCTACCGCTGGCACGGCGACACCATAACCCAGGGCCCCTACAAGGCCTACGCTCCGTCGGCCGAGGAGATAGTTTCCACTTATTCGGCCCAGCCGGGCTACGGCTTCCCCATCGACAAGCAGTGGAAACTCAAAAACGACATAAGCTCCTATCCGCGTCTCATCACGCCCAACACACTCCACACCGCCATCTATAATATGGGCCTCGACGAGATGGTGAATGCCGTAGAGCCCGACACCACGCTGCGTACGGGCCGCGAGTGGGCCGGCGTGTGGACGCGCGACGTGAGCTACTCGATACTTCTGTCGATGGCCTACATGCAGCCCGAGGCCACGCGTGCGTCGCTGATGCGCAAGGTCAACGCCAACGGCGTAATCGTGCAGGATACGGGCTCGGGCGGTGCATGGCCCGTGAGCTCCGACCGCGAGATATGGGCTCTTGCCGCCTACGAATACTACAAGGTGACCGGCGACCGCAAGTGGCTCGAATACATCTACCCGATAATCAAGAAATCGCTTGCCGACGACGCTCTTACCGTAATGTCCGACAACGGACTTGTGAAGGGCGAGACATCGTTCATTGACTGGCGCGAGCAGAGCCATCCCAAATGGATGCAGACGGCCGACATATACCAGAGCGAGGCATTGAGCACCAGTGCCGTGCATGCGCAGGCCTGGCGCACGCTCAGCGAAATCGCCGCCGAACTGGGCCACAAGAAGGAGGCCGAGGAGGCTGCCGCCAAGGCCGACGATATAGTGCGCGCCATCAACGACAATCTTTGGATGGCCGACAAGGGCTACTACGCCATGTACCGCTACGGGCGCAACTACCCCATCCTCAATCCGCGTGCCGAAACTCTCGGCGAATCGCTGATGATACTCTACGACATGGCCCCCGCCGACCGCGCCGCCGCCATCACAGAGAACAATCCGACCACACCCTTCGGCGCGGCCATCTTCTATCCGCAGATTGCCGATATGCCTCCCTACCACAACAACGCCCTCTGGCCATGGGTAGGAGCCTACTGGGCTCTCGCTAATGCGAAGGCCGGCAACGAGGGCGGCACACTCGAGGCCATAGGCGCGGTGTTCCGTCCGGCGGCTCTCTTCGCCACCAACAAGGAGAACTTCGTGCTCGACAACGGCGACATTGCCACCGAGCTCAACAGCTCCAACATGCTGTGGTGCCTGGCCGGCAACATAGCGCTGACCCACAAGATACTCTTCGGCATCGACTTTAAGAAGGACGGCCTCGCCTTCCATCCCTTCGTGCCCAAGGCTCTCGGTGCCGAACGTAGCCTGGAGGGTTTCAAGTACCGCAAGGCCACGCTCGACATCACCGTGAAGGGTTACGGCAACGAAATTAAGTCGTTCACCCTCAACGGCAAGGAGCATGCACCCTTCCTTCCTGCCGACATCAAGGGGCACAACAAGATTGTGATTACCATGGCCGACAATACTCCGGCTCCCCTGAAAGTGAACCGCCGACCCAACGCCAAGGCACCCTGGACGCCCCAGACATGGATTGCCGACGGCAAGCTGCAATGGAATCCGCTTGAATACATAGCCTCTTATACCGTTCTTCGCGACGGCAAGCCCGTGGCCACCACACGCAATGTGAGCTACGACCTCGGCGGCGTCGAAGGCGACTATCAGGTGATAGGCGTCAGCGCCGAAGGCATAGAGAGCTTTGCCTCCGAGCCGCGCAGCAACCGCCGCAGCCAGCACATGCAGATACCCGGCGAAGGCAAGGCCATGAAGTCGGCCGAGATAAGCTATCAGCCTGCCACGGAGGTGAACGGCTACGAGGGCGACGGTTTCGTTGAGCTCGACCGCACGACAGCACCGGTTACTGTCGACATCATCGCTCCCGAGCCCGGCCGCTATTCCATAAGTCTGCGATACGCCAACGGCAACGGGCCGGTGAACACCGAGAACAAGTGCGCCATCCGCACCATATCGGTCGACGGCAAGCGTGCGGGCGTTGTGGTGATGCCTCACCGAGGCGAGGGCAACTGGTACGACTGGGGCTACACCAACCCCCTGCTTGTGGAGCTCACTGCGGGCGCGCATACCGTGACCATCGACTACCGCCCCGAGAACACCAACATGAATATCGACACCAACCATGCCCTTGTGGACTGCGTGGTGGTGGAGAAGCAATAATTGTTTTTAGTTAAGGCCGCCGCGCCATGCCCTCCTGGGGCACGGCGCGGTGTGTTTTTGTTCAAAACGATGTTCAGCATCCGTCTCATTCGAAGGACGCCGTCCTGAATGGAGTGAATGTTAAAGTTTTGTTAAAACTTTGTAAGTACTTGTAAGAGGGGTTGGTCGGTAGTATATTTGTGCCTTGAAAAGACTTAATTATTAAACTCAGCCGAATATTATCTATGAAAAAACATCTTTTTGTTCCTGCGGCAGCCGCGATGTTCGTCTTGGTGGGTTGTTCCAACGACGAAATCCCCGCTCCGGCTGGTGACGACGGCACCGTGACGTTTGCCGTTGAGCTTCCGGCATCGATGCAAGGCCGCGGCTATGCCGACGGAAGCCAGGCCAAGAAACTTGACTACGGCGTGTATGACGCTACGACCGGCGAGCTTGTCTTCGCCTCGACCGACGAAGGCGCCGTCCAGGCCACGGGTGGCCCCATCGAATATCAGCTCAAGCTCAACCTTGTGAAAGGCAAGACCTACGACTTCATCTTCTGGGCCGCCACCGAAGGCAAGAGCCACTACACCTTCAATGCTGCCGAAAAGAGCGTGACCGTCAACTATACCCCCGACGGCGACAACTACACCGCCGAGGGCAACGACGACAGCCGCGACGCATTCTTCCAGGCCGTTAAGGGCGTGGAGGTGAAGGGTGCCATGACACAGCCTGTCGAGCTTCGCCGCCCCTTCTCCCAGCTGAACTTCGGCACCGACGACATCGCTGCTGCAGCAGCCGCCAAGACCGTCATCAAATCGACGAGCCTGATGGTTGAGGGCGCCTACAAAACACTCAATCTCTACACCGGCATAGCCAGCGATCCCGTGACGCTCATCATGACTGCCGAGGCCGACGCGACCGGCCATATTATTACAAGCGAGGACTTCCCGGCCGACGGCAGCTACGACTACCTCACGATGGATTATCTCCTCACGGGCTCAGAACTTGAAGGAACCGATCCGGAGAATGTCGACGTTCAAAGCTCCAAACGCGAGCTCTTCAACGCCGAGCTGACCTTTACTTTCGTCGACAATCAGACAGCGACTGTCGAAGTACCCAACATGCCCGTTCAGCGCAACTACCGCACCAACGTGTTCGGCTCGCTCCTCACGGCCTCCCACAATTTCATAATCGAGGTGAAGCCGGGTTTCAACGACGAACCCGGGCACAACTTCCCCGTATTAGTGGCGTGGGACGGCACTACGGTAACCATGCCGACGGTTGACGATAACAATAAGACAGTTGCCGTCAACGCCCCCTCCGACTTCATCGGTCTGGCTCAGATGGTGAACGGCACCGAAAGCCAGCCAGCCAAAACCTTCGAGGGTTATACCGTGACCCTCGCCGGCGACCTTGACTTCGGGGGTCACGAGATACCCATGATAGCGCAAGGAGCCGAGCGCTCGGACGGCAACGCCGTCGGGGCATATTTTGGAGGCGTTCTCGACGGCAGGGGCGCCACCATCAGCAACTTCACCATAGCCAGCACCGCTGCGGGCAGTACAGCTTCGGGCTTCATAGCAAGCCTCAAAGGCGAAAATGCCGCGTTGCGCAACATCACATTCAAAGACGTGCACATATCGAGCACCGCCGCCAAGCAGACAGGCCTCGTGGGACTCTTGTCGGAAGGCGCCAAGGTTGAGAACGTGCACGTAACTTCGGGCACCGTAAAAGGTGTCCAGGGGACAGGCGGTATCGTAGGCCGCATACTGAGCAAGGGCACGGTTGAGAATTGTTCGAACGCAGCTGATGTCGAAACTACGTCATACAATGTCGGCGGTATCGTAGGCGCGGCCTACTACGGCAACAACGGCATGGAAATCAAGAACTGCACCAACAGCGGCAACATCACTGCCGGGACTGTGGCAGCAGGCGGTATCGTAGGCTTCAACTGCGGCGACATCAGCGGCTGCCGCAACAGCGGCGCCGTGACAGGCGCGGGTACGTCGGTAGGCGGCGTAATCGGCGAGCAGCAGAACACCGGCATCATCTACGACTGCCACAACACCGGTGCCGTGACCTGCACCACGGGCGCTTACGGAGCCGGCGGTGTGGTGGGCTGGATTCGGTACAGCGGCGCCGCAAATGTGTATACCAAATCCGTAATCACAGTGGACGGCTGCACCAACAGTGCAGTAGTAAGCGGAGGCACGGGTGTGGCCGGCATCGCGGGCATGATATACGGCTACGGCGAGGTGCGCAACTGTGTGAACACCGCCCCCGCCTTGGCATCGAATTGCTCGGGCTTCGTGTCGGGCATCGCCAACCAGCAGAGCGACACAGGCAGCAAGCTTCCCGACCTTCCGTTCTCGGTCAAGATCATAGGCAACATCAGCACCACCCCCCTCGAGCAGATGAGTACCGGCAGTATGAAAGCCCTCTTCATCTACATCAACGACCCCTCTGCCGTGACCGAAGAGAACAACAGCACCACACTTTCTGCAACGGAGTGAAGGTAGTGGTAGAGTAATACCTTCTTAAGTAACGATGAAGCCGTGGCAGAATGTGGGTCTGTCACGGCTTCTTTATTGCTGAGAATGATTATTTGAGGACGGAGAGGGCGGCTTTGTAGTCGGGTTCGTTGGTGATTTCTTCGACGAGGTCGGAGAAGATTACTTTGCCGTCGCGGTCGATGATAATCACTGCGCGTGCGAGGAGGCCGGCGAGTGGGCCGTCGACCATCTGGAGTCCGTACTGCTGGGCGAACATTGGCGAGCGGAAGGCGGAGGCGAGGGTTGCGTTTTCGATGCCTTCGGCGGTGCAGAAGCGGGCCATGGCGAAGGGGAGGTCCATCGACACGCAGACTACGGCGGTGTCGGCGAGTGCGGCGGCTTCTTTGTTGAAGTGGCGCACGCTCATGGCGCACACGGGAGTGTCGAGGCTGGGGAAGACGTTGAGCACCACTCTTTTTCCTTCGAAGTTGGTGCAGCGGATGTCGCTGAGGTCGGTGCCTGTGAGGTTGAAGCAGGGAGCGTCGGAGCCTACGGCGGGAATGCTGCCGTAGGTGTGGCAGGGAGTGCCTTTGAAGAAGATGGTTTCCATATCAGTATCAGGGTTTTGTTTCAATCATTGGATTTGTGGGCACGGGCATGTTTTGCTGCCGTTGCTTTCTGTATAACATTCGAGGCGAGGTCTTTGTTGTAGCCTATTTCGATGTCGCTGACAGTTCCGTCGGTGGCGGCGAAGATGAGGACGGGCATTGTGGCGCCTACGCCGCAGTTGCGTGCGGCGCCGCGTGCGGCCATTAGGATGAATTCGCCGGGGACGGCACGCTCCACGACGGTTTCGATATCGTCGGCGCGGTGATTGCGGAAAGCCCATACGACGTCGACTTGGAAAGGCAGCATTGCCACAGCCTGGCGCACGTCGGCCACGACGGCGGGTGTGACTCCCGCATCGGCATCGACGAATGCCACGACGGTGGGAGCGGCGAAGGCTGTGCCGCGCTCATGGAGGTATCGCTCGCCGGTGGTTGTGGGGGCGGCTATGCGCGGCATGGGTTGCCCGGGGAGTTTTTCGAGAGAGAATGTGCTTTCGCGGTAGAGCTCGAAGGCGTCGGGATGGCGCGCGAGGAGGGTGTCGTAGTTCACGGAGCACGTTTTGGTGAGGGGCGATGAGCCGTAGGTTACGGCTATGCTTTGTTCTCCAAGACCGCCGGGATTGTTTTCGAGGAGTATGCGGCGCGGCAGGTAGCTCTCGGGGTCGAGGATATAGGTGAACTCGGCGGCGGTGACGCCGTTGGCACGGCGCTCGCCCTCGACCACAACGGCGCGTCGGCCGTCGACGACGGTATCGGGGCTGACGGTGTAGATATAAGTGCTGTCGGCGCACATGCGCTCGAAGGCGGTGCCGATATACTGCGGAAGGAGGTCGGCGAACTGTGCCTGTTGCTGCACGCCGCGTTCCTTCCGTCCGGCGGGGGCGAATGGCACGGGATTGTCGGCGACATGGTATTCTTGGAGGCGACGGTCGCGGAAGCGGTAGTGGTCGCCGTTGAAGTATGCGCTGAATCCTTGGGAGAGTCGCGACGGCGCGGGGAGCTGCCACTCTATGATGTAGCGGCAGGGGGAAAGGCTGTCGGCGGGTGCAGAGGAGGTGAGGCCGACGGTATAGACCACAGGTTGCTCCATGGCCTGGAGGAGGACTTCATATCGGGCGCTGTCGGCATAGCAGGCTGTGTTTTTGAGCGTACGGGCTATGTCGGTCAGCTCCGCCGCAGAAGCTGCGGCGGGAGCCCAGACGGCGACCAATGCGATAACTGATACTTTGAAAGTCATAATGCGATAAATAGTATATGTAGTTAACGCCGAGGCCGCACGAAAAGTTTGAGGAGGTATATAAAAATTGAAAGCCGCGGTTGCGGGAGCAACAGCGGCTTAAATCGTTGGCGCGGACCCCAAGCTTGGCATGGGGCTAACCACAACGGCGCCTCTCCGAGGCTATTGCCGTTGGCGCAAAACTTACTTACTTACCGGCGATATGGTCGGATACAGTGAGCGATGCACGGCCTTTTGCGCGACGGCGGGCAAGTACTTTGCGGCCGTTGGGTGTGGCCATTCTTTCGCGGAAACCATGCTTGTTAACGCGCTTGCGGTTAGAGGGTTGGAATGTTCTTTTCATTGCCTTATGTTATTTTCTATTTGTTGCGGTATTTTCGGAGTGCAAATTTATGCATTATTTTTCACATAAGCAAATTTTTAACGTACAGCTCCGAAAAATCGGCGTTTCATCGGCAGGCAATGACTTCGATTTCGACGAGAACACCCTTGGGGAGGTCGCGTACGGCCACGGCCGAGCGTGCGGGATAGGGTTCGGTGAAGGCCGTGGCATAGACGGCGTTCATGGCGGCAAAGTCGGCGATGTCGTGGAGGAATACGGTGGTTTTCACCACATTGTCGGTGGTGAGACCGGCTTCGGCGAGGATGGCCTTTACGTTGGCCAGCGACTGTGCCGTCTGGGCTTCGATGCCTTCGGGTACGAGGCCGGTGGCGGGGTCGACGGGAATCTGTCCGGAAGCATAGACGAATGTGCCCGTGTCGATGGCCTGGCTGTAAGGGCCGATGGCTCCGGGAGCGGCGGTGGTGCTTATTGCTTTTTTCATTGGTTATATTGTTGGTTGAATGTTATTTGTCGATTTTTGGGTTCACAAGGTCGGCGAGCATTACGTCGCCGGCGACATTGCCGTAGGCTTCGGCTATTTTGTCGGACAGCGCGATTACTCCTGGGAAGTTGGAGACGAAGCTGCCTATGAATCCGGCCGTGCCGTGGTCGTAGAGGCGGCGGTGCAGGGCTGCTACGGAGAGTTTGGCGGGGTCGACGGCGAGCTGGAAGCCGTAGACCTCTTTTTCGTCGGGAATGAGCACGCGGTTGCAAATGCCCACGGCGCAAAGGCTGTCGGTGACTCCGGTGACGAGGCGCGCCGGGAGGTCGTAGACGTTCATGATGTCGCGTGCGGTTGCCGGCGGCATGTCGTTGACAAAGCGGTATGCAATTGCGGCGGCAATGGCAAGCGTCACCTTGTCGCGGTAGCTTTGCGATATTGCCGTTACCTCGCGGTCGAGGCTGAATGCGAATACGTTCTGCGAGGAGTAGCATATCACTGCGCCGGCCAGGCATATCATCCACGCCAGCTGCATCCACAGCAGGAGGAGGGGCAGGAATGCGATGGAGCCGTAGATGGCGTTGTAGCGAGTTACATAGAGCGTGCCGGTGAGGAAAAGCCATTGGAGCACCATGAATGCGGTGCCGGCTATGCAGCCCGAAATGAAGGCGTATTTGAATTTCACCTTTGTGTTGGGGATGAGCATGTAGACGGCGGTGAAGAAGAGGAATGTCATCACGCATTTTGCCCCTTCGAGGAGGCCTGTGATAACTGGCGTCATGAAGCTGAAATGGAAGATGTCGCGCAGCGTGGAGCTGAGGAGGAGCGAAATGCCGCTTGCGCAAATCATGAGTACGGGGAGTATTAGGAGCGTGGCCGTGTAGTCGCTTATCTTTCGCCATAGGCTGCGGCCGGCTTTCTGCCCCCATATGAGGTTGAATGAATCTTCGACGTTGCCCAGCAGGGAGATGAGCGTCCAGAGTAGGAAGACTATGCCGACACCTAAGAATATGCCTTCGGAAGTCTGCTGCATGTAGGTGTCCACGAAGCCTATGGCGTATTTTATGGCCATACGTTGGGCGGGGAAGAGGTGGAATAGCTCGTCTTGGAGAACGTCCTGAATGCCGAAGCCGCGCCCGATGGCGAAGAGGAGGGCGAGTGCCGGCACTACCGCGAGGAGCGTGCGGTAGGTCATGGCGCAGGCCTGGGTCTGGATGTCGCGGTTGAGGAACGATGTGACCGAAAGGTTGAGCGTTCGCAGAGCGTTGAGCCACCAGGTGCGCCTGGGGTCGCTCCAAATGCCGGTGGTGAGGTAGTCGACCAAGGCCATGACTTTGTCGACCAGGCCCTTGGGCTTGGCGGAGTTCGCGGGGGTGGGTGTTGGTTTGTCGTCGGCCATGGGCTATTTTCTGTTGCGATGCAAAATTAACAAAAAAGCGCCGAAAAGGCAAGCGTAGGATAGAAACAGTATGCGGGAACGCCCACAGCAGCGCTCCCGCATGAAAAATGGAGAGAGAAGGATGAGAAATTATTCTGCGAACACTTCGCTGTGGAAACGGGGCTGTGTGAGCTCCTCGGCAACGTGCCCGGCGAAATCGCCTTCGGTGGAGATGAATACCCAGTCGATGTCGTCGAGGCGGCGCAGGTCGGTCACGAAGTATGCCGACGAATCGGGCGAGCCCACTACGATAACTCGTGCCACGCCGGCTTCGCTTGCGGCGTGCACGGTGTCGATGAAGTATCGGAGCGTGAGGTTGTTTGTATAGGCGTCGGCGAGGTCGTCGTTATAGGTTAGGACAATGTCGTGGTAGCCTTCGAGGGCTTCCACCACGCGTGCGTGGTCTTCGATGGGGAGATGCGTCACGGTGAGGCGGGTATCGTCGATCATCACATGTTCGGGATTGTCGACCATTGCGTTGACGCTGAGGCCGCGCGCGAGGAGTTCGCCGAGGACGTCGGCCTGCACGCGGCACACGGTGCCGACAAGAGCTATTTCTTTCATAGTTGAGCGGGTGTTGGTTTTCATAATTTAAATTACTAACACCCGCTCGGCGGGAAAGGTTCGGGAAGGTAGGGTTGCGGCAGCCTAAATACCGCCGGCTACGGCGATGAGGCCTATGGCGGCGACATAATACACCAGAGCGCAGACCACGGATGCAATGACCCAGTTTTTGGCAGTGTTTGATGCGCTCCGGGCCTCGTCATAGCGGCCCTGACGCCATAGCCCCGACACCTTGGCGGCGAAGACAATGGCCACGATGCCGAAGGGGAGGCAGCAGAGGAGTGTGGATAAGATGGCCAATGCCAAATACGAGGGCGGGCATACCGATGGCTGCTGATGCAGTGCCTGAGCATATTGCTGCTGTTGTCCTGCATCGGGGCGGGTGCTCTGCTGGCGGCTGATCTCGCGTATCACCGTGGATGCTCGCGGAGGGTTGTGGCGGCTTGTCTCGCGGATTTCGGTGGAAGGGCGCGGGGGCACGGCGGCTTCGCCTACAAAGATATATCGCAGCGAGGGTACGGTGCCGGCTTTTTCCCATTGCTCCATGCCCACCTTCCACACATATGTGTCGGCAGTGACGCCGGCGGCGAGAAGCTGCGACTCCTCGATGGGGCCGCGCCGCTGCCTCTGCGGGTCGATAAAATAATATGACGCCATGTGTTGCGGAGATTCGGCAGTTTAGAGCATGCTGAGGAAAGTGCTCATGAAGCCGAAGGCGAAGCTTACTATAACCCATGCCACGCCGGTTAAGGCGGAGGCAATGACCCAGTTCTTGGCTGTATTTGAAGCTCGCTGGGCTTCGTCGTAGCGGCCCTGCGCCCAGAGGCCCGACACTTTGGAGGCGTAGACAATGGCCACGATGCCGAAGGGAAGGCAGCACAGTAGGGTTGCGATAATCGACCACGCCAGATAAGTGGGCGGGCATACCGAAGGCTGCTGGTAGGGTTGCTGCTGATATTGCGGCTGTTGATACTGGGGCTGCTGATATGGCTGCTGCTGATATGGCTGCTGCTGATATGGCTGCTGGTAAGGTTGCTGGCTGGGAGCCTGCTGGGCGAAGAGGTGTGCCAGCGCGGGCACACGTCCGGCGGGCAGCCATTCTGCCATGCCGGATGTCCACACATATGTCTGAGCCGTCACGCCATGGTTTCGGAACTGGGCTTCAGTAATCGGGCCCACCTGGTTGCCGTTGCGGTCAATGATGTAATATTCAGTCATAAGAAACTTATGAAAATGTTGACGGAGAATTTGATGCTGCAAAAATACGCAAAAGAGTTGAAAAAATCTAAAATTCAAATGCGAAAAGTGACTTTTTGTCGCATTTTGGCACAGTGTGAAGATATTCGCCACACTGCTGTGGCTTTGGCACGGAAATTGCATAGGGATATGTGAAGCCGTGTCCGATTCTGCGTGGCGATAGAACCAAACAGCCGCGGCTGTTGTTAAGAGTATAACTGCCGCGCCGGCGGAGCGCGGACGATGTATATTAATCAGAAAACATTCAACACACCATATTATGAACTTCAACAATTTCACCATTAAGTCGCAGGAGGCCATACAGAAGGCCGTCGAAATCACGCGCGGCGCCGGCACACAGGCCATTGAACCCGTGTGCCTGCTTAAAGGTGTCATCGACGAAGGCGAAACGGTGGTAAACTTCATTTTTCAGAAGGTTGGAGCCAATCCGGCCGTAGTGACCCGTCAGGTCGACGCCGAGATAGCCTCTCTTCCGAAGGTGTCGGGCTCGGAGCCCTACCTCAGCCGTTCGTCAAACGATGTTCTGCAAAAAGCCCTCGACATCGCCAAGCAGCTCGGCGACCAGTACGTTACGCTCGAGGCTCTGCTGATGGCCATCTTCGAAATCAACTCTCCGGCCTCTACCGTTCTTAAAGACGCCGGCCTGGGCAAGAAGGAGCTTCAGGCCGCAGTCGACGAGCTCCGCAAGGGCAAGAAAGCCACCGACCAGGGCGCCGAGGAGACCTACAACGCCCTTTCCAAATATGCCGTGAACCTCAACGAGCGTGCCCGTGCGGGCAAACTCGACCCCGTGATAGGCCGCGACGAGGAGATACGCCGCGTGTTGCAGATACTTTCCCGCCGAACCAAGAACAACCCCATGCTCATCGGCGAGCCGGGCACAGGCAAGACTGCCATCGCCGAGGGTCTGGCCCACCGTATAGTGCGCGGCGACGTGCCCGAAAACCTGCGCACCAAGCAGATTTATTCGCTCGATATGGGTGCACTTGTGGCCGGTGCGAAATACAAGGGCGAGTTCGAGGAGCGCCTCAAGGCCATAGTCAACGAAGTGACGGCAGCCGATGGCGAAATCATCCTCTTCATCGACGAAATCCATACCCTCGTGGGTGCGGGCAAGGGTGAGGGTGCCATGGATGCGGCCAACATCCTCAAACCCGCTCTGGCGCGCGGTGAGCTCCGCTCCATCGGCGCCACCACCCTCGACGAATATCAGAAATATTTCGAGAAGGACAAGGCACTGGAGCGCCGCTTCCAGAAAGTGATGGTCGACGAGCCCGACGAGGCCTCGGCAATCGCCATCCTCCGCGGCCTCAAAGAGCGTTACGAGAACCACCACCACGTGCGTATCCGCGATGAGGCCATCATCGCCGCCGTGCAGCTCTCGGAGCGCTACATCACCGACCGTTTCCTGCCCGACAAGGCCATCGACCTCATCGACGAGGCCGCCTCGAAGCTCAAGCTCGAAATCGACTCCGTACCCCAGGCGCTCGACGACATCACGCGCCGCATAGCACAGAAGGAAATCGAGCGCGAGGCCATCAAGCGCGAAGGCCGCGACGACGAGGTGGCGCAGATAGAGCGCGAGATAGCCGAGATGCGCGAGGAGGAGAAGGAGTTCTCCGCCAAGTGGAAGGCCGAGCGCGAGCTCATCAACCGCATACAGCAGGCCAAGGAGGCCATCGAGCAACTCAACTTCGAGGCCGACCGTGCACAGCGCGAGGGCGATTACGCCCGCGTGGCCGAGATACGCTACTCCTCCATTGCCGAGAAGCAGCGCGAGATAGAAACCGTGAAGGAGCAGCTTGCCATGATGCAGGGCGAGAAAGCCCTCATCAAGGAGGAAGTCGACGCCGAGGACATCGCCGACGTGGTGTCGCGCTGGACCGGTATCCCCGTCAACAAGATGGTGCAGAGCGAGAAGGACAAGCTCCTGCATCTTGAAGAAGAACTGCACTCGCGCGTGGTGGGCCAGGACGAGGCCATAGCCGCCATCGCCGACGCCGTGCGTCGCAGCCGTGCGGGCCTCAACGATCCAAAACGCCCCATCGGCTCCTTCATATTCCTGGGTACGACTGGCGTGGGCAAGACCGAGCTCGCCAAGGCTCTGGCCGAATATCTCTTCGACGACGAGAATATGATGACGCGTATCGACATGAGCGAATATCAGGAGAAACACTCAGTGTCGCGCCTTGTTGGAGCGCCTCCCGGATACGTGGGCTACGACGAAGGCGGCCAGCTCACCGAGGCCGTGCGCCGCAAGCCGTATTCGGTGGTCCTCTTCGATGAAATCGAGAAGGCACACCCCGATGTGTTCAATATCCTTCTCCAGGTGCTCGACGACGGTCGTCTCACCGACAACAAGGGCCGCAACGTCAACTTCAAGAACACCATCATAATCATGACCTCCAACATGGGTTCGTCGGTAATCCGCGAGAACTTCGCCAAGATGACTCCCGAGACGCGCGACAAGACTGTGGAAGAGACCAAGACTGCCGTGCTCGAGATGCTCAAGCAGACCATACGCCCCGAATTCCTCAACCGTATCGACGAAATCATAATGTTCACCCCCCTCAACCGCGACGAAATCGAGGAGATTGTGGGCCTGCAGATCAAATCGATACAGAAGATGCTGGCCCATACCTCGGGCATAGAGCTCAAAATCACTCCCGAGGCCCTGAGCTTCCTCGCCGACGAGGGTTACGACCCCGAATTCGGCGCCCGTCCGGTGAAGCGTGCCATACACCGTCTGGTGCTCAATCAGCTGTCGAAGGACATCCTGGCCCAGAAGGTCGACCGCACGCACCCCATCACCATCGATGTGGCCGACGGCGAGCTGGTGTTCCGCAACGCATGATTCTTTCTTTTAAAAACCGTTTCAATACTCTCAGGATTATGAAAAAGTATCTCATCCTTTTGCTCCTTCTCGTGCCGGCGCTGGCTCTTACGTCGTGCCACGACGACAAGGATCTCCCCGACGTCGATTTCAACTTCACCTTCGAAAACGCTGTCAACGTCGACGGCACCCTCTATGTGGTGCAGGGCGAAACGATGGAAATCACCGACATCCAGGTTGTGAACAAGGATGAGGGCAAGGGCGCCCTCATCACTGCCGCCAACTATTACTGGGACTACTACTACCTTGGCAGCAACGTTGAGCCTCCCTACGGCTTCGCCATCGCCACTTCCGACGAAACTCCTCTGGGCGCACATATACTCGAGGTGGAAAGTCCTCTCTATGCCGTCGACAAGGAGCCGGCTGTGTCGATAGTTGTGTTCGACGTTGAGGTCGTCGCCTCGGCCGAAGATATCCCGGGCGCCGGTACAACCACCACGCGCGTGACGCCCCAAATCAGCGACAAGGACACCGACTGATTCCGACTTCTGATTACACACACAACACGCCCGCGCCGGTGCTCCGGTGCGGGCGTGCTATATGCTGATGTGCCGGTGATTACATATTCATGCCGCCGTCGACCTGAATGACCTGGCCGGTGACGTAGCTCGACATGTCGGATGCGAGGAAGGTGGCCACGTTGGCGATGTCGTCCACGCTGCCGCCGCGACGCAGGGGGATTTTCTTCTTCCATTCTTCACGCACGGCGTCGGGGAGCTGGGCCGTCATGGCAGTCTCGATGAAGCCGGGGGCGATGGCGTTGGCGCGGATGCCGCGCGAGCCAACTTCCTGTGCGATGCTCTTGGCAAGGGCTATGAGACCGGCCTTGGAAGCTGCATAGTTGGCTTGGCCGGCGTTGCCGTGAACGCCCACGACGGAGGCCATGTTGATTATCGAGCCGCCGCGCTGGCGCACCATGATGGGAAGGACGGCGTTGATGAAGTTGAAGGCGCTTTTGAGGTTGACGGCGATTACGGCGTCCCACTGAGCCTCGGTCATGCGCATCATCAGACCGTCTTTGGTTATGCCGGCGTTGTTGACAAGGATGTCGATGCGGCCGAAGTCTTCTACAACCTGCGCCACAACTTCTTTGGTCTGGTTGAAGTCGGCGGCGTTGGAGGCGTAGCCTTTGCATTTCACGCCGCAGGCAGCGATTTCAGCCTCGGTGGCTTTGCCGTTTTCGTCTATTGTAAGGTCGGTGAAAGCGATGTTGGCGCCCTCCTGGGCGAAACGCAGGGCAAGGGCCTTGCCGATGCCGCGGGCCGCTCCGGTGATGAGGGCGGTTTTTCCTTCGAGTAGTTTCATAAGGGTGTGTGTTAGTTTCGTGGCTGCAAAGTTACAAAATTTTTTTGTAAATCTACGTCCATAAAAATATTCGAGTGTATTTATTTGGCATTCAATGAGATGTGGGGCTCGGGAGGTTTTGCGCAATGGCCTGGGAAATTTCATTTGTGCTGATTGGATTGAGAAAAATGATTACTTTTGCAGAAAAATATTTGCTATGATAAAAGTTGACAAGAATTTATGCCCTCACAACCATGTGTGCCCACTGATGCGGCTGTGCCCCGTGGGTGCTATCACGCAGGATGCCGAGGGCTATCCGGTGATTGACTACTCGTTGTGCATAGAGTGCGGCAAATGCGTGCGCAACTGCCCAAAGAAGGCCATGAAGCAGACCGAAGGCTGAGTCACGGCGAGGAGTGTTAAGATTGTTTGTAGATATGTAAATATCAATAATATATTTGCATCGCGGAGTCCGTTTGGGTATCTTTGCATCATCTACTCTGCAATCTTATCACTTTAATGCAATGAAAACGACAGTATTGCTCTTCTTCATCACATTGGCCTCGCTGACGGCATCGGCCGGCGGCGACAGTCTCCGCGTGCTCAGCCGCAACGACTTTGTCGATGCCGCCGAGCGTACGGTCAACGGCGTGGTGAGCGTCAAAAGTTTTGCCACACCCCAGGACCGCAACCAGGCCGGATCGTACTACGGCGACCCACTTCTCGACTTTTTCTTCGGCACACCCCGCCGTCCCCAGCGCGCTCCGCAGCAGCAACAGCAGCCCCAACAGACGGGTCTCGGCTCGGGCGTGATAATCGACACTGACGGCTATATCGTGACCAACAACCACGTAATAGCCGATGCCGAGCGTCTTGAAGTGACCCTCAACGACAACCGCAATTTCCCCGCCACCGTGGTCGGCTCCGACCCCGTTACCGACCTCGCGCTCATCAAAATAGAGGCCCCCAACCTGCATGTCATACCCTTGGGCGACAGCGAGAAACTGCGCGTGGGCGAGTGGGTTCTCGCCGTTGGCAATCCCTTCGGCTTCACCTCGTCGGTTACCTCGGGTATCGTCAGTGCCAAGGCCCGCAACATCTCTACCGCCACCGGCATGCCCGTGAGCAACGGCATAGAGGCGTATATACAGACCGATGCGGCCGTAAACCGAGGCAACAGCGGCGGCGCTCTTGTGAACCTCGACGGCGAGCTTGTGGGTATAAATACCGCAATTTATTCGCAGACAGGTACCTATGCCGGCTGCTCGTTCGCTATCCCCGTGTCGATAGTGCAGAAGGTGGTTGGCGACCTCAAAGCCTACGGGGCAGTGCAGCGTGCTCTTCTCGGCATACGTTTCCAGGAGCTCAGCCCCGAACTCATAGAGCACTACAAGCTTCTGTCGGAGCCGGCGGCAGGTATCTATGTGGCGTCGGTCGAGGAGCGCTCGGCCGCCATGGAGGCCGGGCTTGCCGAAGGCGACGTGATAGTTGCCATCGACGGGCGCCCCACGCGCACCACCGCCGAGCTACAGGAGATAATCACGCGCTACAGCCCCGGCGACAAGGCCGACATCGCCTATTGGCGCGACGGCAAGAAATATACCGGCAGCGTGACTTTCCGCAACAGCCGGGGCGACACCGCCATAACCAAGCGCGGCGATGACGACGGTCTGGGCGTGACCCTCGCCGAAATCGATGCCGATGCAGCCCGTAGGCTCGGCATACGCGGGGGCGTTGCCGTGGCCGACATCACCGACGGCGGACGCTTTGCCCGCGCCGGCGTGCGCCAGGGATTCATAGTGCTGAGCGTCAACGGCAACCGCGTGACGGGCGCCGACGAAGTGACGGCCATAGCCCGTGCCGTGGAGCAATCGGCCTCGGCCACCGACAAGGTCCTTTTCCTCTCGGGCATCTATCCCGACGGCAAGGCCGCCTACTATGCCGTGCCCCTCAACGATTAACCTCTCCGCCGGCCGGTGGCAAAATATTTTCATCTCCTCAAAACATTTTGCCCACCGGCCGCGTTTATACGACATAGACACAAAACCAAAACACATTAACACGCTACTACAATGAAAGCTCTTCCTATTGTCATCGCCGCCCTCGGAGGCGCGCTCGTAGGCGCCGCAGCCTCGCTTCTTCTCGCACCCCAGAAGGGTTCGGAGACCCGCGCATCGATCATGAACTACCTGCGCAGCCATATCCCCGGCATCAAGGAGTCGCAGCTCGAGAGCCTCGCCGACCAGATTTCGGAAGAAATCAAGGACATAAAATAATCCACCCGCAACAATATCAACAGCCATGAAAGGATTGCTTACCTTCCTTGCCGGTGCCGCAGTAGGCGCCGTCGCCACAGCTCTTCTCACCCCCACCACGGGCGAGGAGCTTCGCGAACGCATCAAACTCATCCTCCAAAAGAAAGGCATCATCGCCGCCGACGACATCGACGAGCTCGTGGAGATGATAGCCTCCGAAGTAGAGGAAAAGAAGGCCTGACCACCGGTACGGCCGATGTGGCCGCGCACCGCCTGCGGGTCAGTGCGCGGGCCACGTCATATTTGTTCTTCCCCGGGCGCCCCTGCGGGCCTTAAAAACATCACTTCTTCATCGCATTGCTTATGATTAACGCCGACAACAGCGGCAGCTTCTCGGAACTTCTCTCCGTGGTGAGCCGCTACCTGAAGCTCCTGGTCGAGGACACGCGTCTCAACGTTGCCCAGAAGCTCACGCGCCTGCTTTCGGCCATAGCCCTGGCATCGTTGCTCACCATAGTGTCGACGGTGGCCATGGTGTTTGTTTCGATAGCCGTAGGCATAGCTCTGTCGGACGCACTTACG
Source organism: uncultured Porphyromonadaceae bacterium (assembly GCA_902475285.1). Lineage (GTDB taxonomy): Bacteria > Bacteroidota > Bacteroidia > Bacteroidales > Muribaculaceae > CAG-873. The sequence goes on along the minus strand of CABRZA010000013.1, from coordinate 2,971 downwards.
CCCCTGTGGTCGTTTGTCATTGTCGCCGGATTCTATGTCGTGCTGCTCTCGCTGCTTGTGATATTCCGTAAACAATTGCTGGTCAATCCTATCGCTCGATTTTTGAGCGTTCTCCTCCTCGACCCGCCCCAAAACGCCGCCAACCATGATCAATCTGCCCCCGTATCCAATGAATGAAGGCCCGCAGTGGACCGGATATACCTACGAAGAGATGCAGATGCGCCGCACCATGGTGCAGGCGCAGATGGAGATACAGAAGTTCAAGCTCGCCGCGCGCCTCGATAGTTACCGGCGCCGTGCACCGCTCATAGGCGGTTCGAGTTCGCTTTTCTCGCGTCTGGCCGGAGCGTTCACCATGGCCGAATATGCTTTCTTTGCCATAAGACTTGTGAAGATGGCTGCCCCATTGTTCCGTAAAAAGAAGTAATTATTTAGAAATCATCGATATACACAGCTATATGCATACCCTCTACCGCTGGGCTGTCGCCGCCTTATTGGCCGCGACGCCCTTTGCCGTTTTTGCCCGCGATTATCGCGCGGAGGTTGCCGCCGTGCCCGAGCGTGCCGGCGGTGTCTACTACGCCTATCCCGGGCCGGGCGCCGACTACGGCCAGGATACCCCCAAAGGTTACGAGGCCTTCTATCTGAGCCACTACGGACGTCACGGCTCTCGTTATCTTATTTCCGACGACGACTATAAGCGCGTAATCGACCGGCTTGCCGACGCCTCGCGTGCCGGCGCGCTTACCGCCACGGGCGAGCGCCTGCGCCTCAGCCTCGACACCGTGTGGGCCGAGGCTCGCGGACGCGGCGGAGAACTCACGCCTCTCGGTGCGCGGCAGCATCGCGGCATAGCGCGCCGCATGGCATCGGCGCACCCCGGCGTGATAGCTCCCGGCGCGAAGATTACCGCCGCCTCCACCCCGGTGATGCGCTGCGCACACTCGATGTTCGCTTTCATCCAAGGGCTCAAAGAACTCAATCCCGCGCTCGACATACCTCTCGAATCGTCGGAACGGAATATGGTGTATCTCAACTACCACAGCCCCGAATCGGGAAAGTACTGCGGCCACCAGGCGCCGTACTATCAGGACTATAAGCGATTCAAGGCTGCCAACACAAAGTCGGACCGCCTCATATCGTCGATTTTCGCCGACAAGGCCTACACCGACCGTTGGGTCGACCGCGACGCATTCATGTGGGACCTCTACTGGATAGCCGTCGACCTTCAGAACATGGAAACCGACATAGACCTGCTGCCGCTTTTCACCAACGACGAGCTCTTCAACCTCTGGCAGACCGTGAACTTCGAGTTCTATGCCACCAACTCTTCCTACCCACCGGCGCGCGGCCTGCACATCGGCAATGCCCGAAATCTGGTGCGCCATATCCTCGACAACGCCGACAGCTACATAGCATCGGGCGAGCACGGTGCCACGCTGCGTTTCGGGCACGACGGCAACATCATACCCCTGGCGGCGCTCCTTCATATTGCCGACGCTTATTCGGAGGTGGAGCGTCCGGCCGAACTCGCTTCGGACTACGCCACATTCCATGTCTCGCCCATGGCTTCCAATCTTCAAATGATATTTTTCCGCAATCCTTCCGACCCGGCGGCCGACGTTCTTGTGCGCGTTTACCTCAACGAGCACGATACCGAACTGCCGGTGGCCAAGGCTCCCGGTCGCGAGAAATTCTACCGCTGGGCCGATCTTCGCGCCTACCTTGCCTCGATAGCGTATCCTGAAAAATGATGCTCCGCAAACTTCTGACAGTCATTCTTGTGTCTCTGACGGCTATTGCCGCCGGAGCCGCGACATATACCGTGGCCGAAGTGCCCAATGTGCAGCGCGCCGACAGCACGCAGTACCTTTCAAATCCCGACGGCATAATAGGCACTGCCGATGCCGCGCGAGCCAACGCAATCATGCGCGGCATACGCCGTGCTACCACTGCCGAAGCAGTGGCGGTGGTTGTCGACGACATCGACCCCGCCGACATCGACCTCTTCGCCAACGAGCTCTACAATGCGTGGGGCCTGGGGCAGAAAGACGTCAACAACGGCCTTCTTATTCTTGTGGCTAAGGATCTGCGGCGCGCCGTCATACGCACCGGCCCCGGTCTGGAAGGCGTGCTCCCCGATATTCTGTGCAAGAAGATTTTGCAGCGCGACATGTTCCCGGCATTCCGCGAGAACGATTACGGCCGTGGTCTGGTGGCGGCTCTCGGCACTGTCGAGACTGTGCTCACCGATCCCGAGGCTGCTGCCGAGATTCGTTCGGAACTTCATGAGCGCGGTCTCGCCGACGGAGAGGATGTCTCTTTGGCCGACTTCTTCGGCATTTACTTCGGCATAGCCGGGTGCATCACGCTTGTGCTTCTCGTTCTCCTTGTTGTGGAGGTGCGGCGCACGCGCGGCCGCGACCTGCACGCACGCTATACGGCCCTGGTGGGTCTCAAACCCGTCTATCTTGCCCTTACATTCTTCGGCCTCGGGCTGCCGGCCTTGGCGTCGATACCGCTGGTGATACTTCTTAACCGCTGGCGCAACACGTCGCGCAAGTGTCCCAACTGCGGAACGCGCATGGAGAAGGTCGACGAAGTGCACGACAACGACTACCTCACGTCCTCGCAGGACACCGAGGAACGCGTCGGGTCGGTCGACTACGATGTGTGGCTGTGCCCGGTGTGCGGCGAAACCGACATCGAGCCGTATGTCACGGCCAACAGCGGCTTCCGCCGTTGCGAGGCTTGCGGCGGCCTGACCTCGCGCTTCGTGCGCGACCGCATACTTCGTGCGCCCACCGGTGTGAGTGCCGGAAAAGGCGTTAAGGATTATTCCTGCGCCCATTGCGGCCATCTTGAAAGCGTGGCCTACACCATACCCATGATTGTCACGCCGGTGGTTGTCGGCGGCGGCGGTCGCAGCGGGGGCGGTGGCGGCGGCTTTTCGGGCGGCGGCTTCGGCGGC
>CABRZA010000012.1 GCA_902475285.1 uncultured Porphyromonadaceae bacterium | reverse complement strand
CGAAATACAACACCCTAAAAATACCCTTCGTAACTGAACGGCTACGTGACAAGTGCGTAGCCCACAAGTGTAGGTTGCGCGGGGGATTTTTATATTCTTATGTCTGAAAATTTTGTTGGATTTGAAAAAATTTGGGTTGTGGGTGTAACATTTTGGGAGTTGGGGCGTCTTATAGATGTATCTACAATCTTATTTAAATAATTGCTATGAAAAAATTTCTTCTCATCGGTATCCTCCTGGCGGCTTTCTGCGCCGCGGGACTCACCATCTACGCAGCCATGAACGGCGACCGCTTCCGGCCGTCGGACACGACGGCTACCCGCAACCTCAACCTGGGCGACTTTCACGAAATCGACGCTTCGGTAGCGTCGGTGGAATATACTCCCGGTGCCGAGGGCTTGGCCGTGGTCGAGGCCCCCGACAATGTAATCAACGATGTGAAGGTGTCGGTGCGCGACGGAAAACTCACAGTGAGCCTTGCCGACAATTTCCGCCGTAATGTGCGCTCTACCGAGAGTCTGCGCATCAAGGTGAAAGTGGCGTCGAAAGCGATCGACGAGATATCGCTCAGCACCGGCGCGAAGCTCACCGTCAACGGCGACCTCAGCATCGCCGGCGACTTCGAGCTCGAATGCTCGACCGGCGCCGTGGCCGTGCTTAAAAAAGTGGAGTGTTCCGATGCCGACATCAAGGCCGAAACGGGCTCGTCGATGGAAATCAAAGAATTGACGGCCAATAAGGCCGATGTCGAGGCCCAGACGGGAAGCAATGTCAAGGTGGGCGAACTTCTGGCCAACGTGGTCGACTGCGAGGCCTCGACGGGAGCCGTGGTGACTGTGGAGAAGGCAACATCGCCCTATGCCGAGCTTGAGGCCGCCACCGCCGGCGTTGTGACTGTCGGCGGCGATATCGTCGACGGCAAAGCCTCGGCGTCGACTGCCGGCACCATCAAGTGCCCTTCCAATCTGCGCCGAACGGCATCGACCGGCGGTACAATCAACTGATAATTCGCTGTATAAGATATAAATCGGACGGCGCCATAGGCAGTGGCGCCGTCCGTTATTTTAGAGCTTGGTTCAGTTCTGCTCGCGGGGAAGGACGCGGACTTTGAGGGCGGCGTAGGCGCGCTCGGCCTTGGCCTTGGCTTCGTCGACGGTGTCGGCGGTGGCGAGGATTACGCCCATGCGGCGGTGTCCGCGCACTTCGGGTTTACCGAAGATGCGGAGCTGTACGCCGGGTTCGGAGAGGACGCCTTCGAGGTTGTCCATCACCACGCAGTCGCTGTCGCCCTCGACGACGATGGCCTTCGATGCCGACGGGCCGAGGAAGCGCACGGCGGGCACGGGGAGGCCGAGAAGGGCGCGGGCGTGGAGGGCGAACTCGCTGAGGTCCTGCGATATCATTGTTACCATGCCGGTGTCGTGGGGGCGCGGCGACACTTCGCTGAATATCACCTTGTCGCCCTTCACGAAGAGCTCCACGCCGAAGATGCCGTAGCCTCCGAGGGCGTCGGTCACGGCCTTTGCCACGCGCTGGGCGTCGTCGAGCGCTTTCGGGCTCATGGCCTGCGGCTGCCAGGATATGCGGTAGTCGCCGTCGACCTGAATGTGTCCCACGGGCTGGCAGAACACAGTGCCGCTGACGCTGCGGACGGTGAGGAGGGTAATCTCGTAGTCGAAGTCGACGAAGCCCTCCACAATTACCTTGCCGGCACCGGCACGGCCGCCTTCCTGCGCCTCGCGCCAGGCGGCGTCGATCTGCTCTTCGGTGCGCACGGTGCTCTGGCCGTGGCCCGACGAGCTCATCACGGGCTTGACAACTACGGGGAGCCCTATCTCGCCGATGGCCTGGCGGAATTCCTCGTAGGTCGAGGCAAAGCGGTAGGGCGATGTGGGCAGGCCGAGAGTCTCGGCGGCGAGGCGCCGTATGCCCTCGCGGTTCATGGTGAGGCGGGCGGCGTTGGCCGTGGGAGTCACATGGTGGCCTTCGGCCTCGAGCTCGACGAGCACCGGGGTGGCGATGGCCTCTATTTCAGGTATTATATGGTCGGGTTGCTCGAGGGTTATGACCTGACGGAGAGTGTCGCCGTCGAGCATGTTGAACACATAGCTGCGGTGTGCAGTCTGCATGGCGGGGGCGTTGGGATATTTGTCGCACGCCACGACTTCAACGCCGAGACGCTGGAGCTCGATGGCCACTTCTTTGCCGAGCTCGCCGCTGCCAAGAAGCAGGGCCTTGCGACCGGCCTTCGTCATTACCGAACCAATGGATGCCATAATTCAAAGAGTTCTTTTATAGAGATTTATATAATAAAAACCGCCCCGGCATTGCTGCGGTGCGGCGATGGTTCATATTTTAAAAAGACGGCGCGCGTTGGCCGTTGTAGTGGCGTCGGCCACGTCTGTGTCCACGCCGAGCGCTGCGGCTGTCTGCGCCAGTATCAGGGGGATGAAGGAGCTTTCGTTGCGCTTGCCCCTGTGCGGCACGGGGGCGAGGTAGGGAGAGTCGGTTTCGGTGAGGATGCGGTCGGGGCCTATGGCCGGCAGCACGTCGCGCAAGCCGGAGTTCTTGAAGGTGACGATGCCGTTGATGCCGAAGTAATAGTCGCCCAGGGCGCGTATGCGGTCGACGTCGGCCACGGTGCCCCCGAAGCTGTGGAACACGGCCGGCACACACGGATGGTCGGAGAGCACTTCGAGAGTCTGGTCGAGGGCCTCGCGGCAGTGGATTATCACGGGGAGGCCGGCACGGGCGGCCACGTCGAGCTGGCGGTCGAACACCTGCATCTGTGCGTCCTCGAAGGTGCGGTCCCAATAGAGGTCGATGCCTATTTCTCCCACGGCGCAATAGGGGTTTCCGTCGGATAGGACGCCCATGAGGTAGGCCAGTTCGTCGGGCCAGCCGTCGCGCACCTCGGTGGGGTGGAGGCCCATGGCGAGGGCCGTCACGTCGGGGCGCAGGCGGTGCAGCTCGCGCATGGGGTCGACCGAGGAGCGGTCGACGCAGGGCAGTATCATTTTTTCCACGCCTGCCGCCACGGCACGGTCGACGGCGTCGCAGCAGCCCTGCATGGGCTGTGCGCCGGCGGGAGTGTCGGCGGCGAAATCCGGGAGATAGAGATGCGTGTGGGTGTCGATCATCGTCAGTGTGTGCGGGTATAGGCGCGCTCGGCGAGCGACGCGAAGAAACGGCGGGCGTCGACATCGATGTCGACGGTGTCGAGGATGGCGCTTGCCGTGCGGCTGTAGCTCTGCGCCAGGTCGCGGCAGCGGTCGCCGAGGTGGTGGCGGTCGTAGACTGCCTTTACCTGTGAGATGAGTTCCTGGTCGTCGAGGTCTTCGGCGAGTATTGCGGGCAGCTCCTCGGGCTCGAGGCCGAGGGCCGTGATGAGGAGCCACGTCTTTTTGCGGTTTACGATGTCGCCGCCTATTTCCTTGCCGAAGAGGGCTGCGTCGCCGAAGGTGTCGAGCCAGTCGTCGCGCAGCTGGAATGCCATGCCAAGGGCGTAGCCGTAGTCGTACATTGCCTTGGCCTCGGCTTCCGATGCCCGTGCCATTATTGCGCCCAGGCGGCAGGCGCAGCCCAGGAGCACCGACGTTTTGAGGCCTATCATGAAGTTGTACTCGTCGACGGTGACGTTGTTGCGGCTTTCGAATTCCATGTCGAGCTGTTGGCCTTGGTAGACCTCCATGGCGGTGGTGTTGAAGCACTCTTCGAGGGGTGCGAGGAGGTCGCCGGCGCCCTTCGCGAGCTGCTGCGACGCCATGGTGAGCATTGCGTCGCCCGACAGTATGGCCACCGGCACCGACCATTTGCGGTGCACCGCGGGGCGGCCGCGGCGAAGGTCGGCGTTGTCCATCACATCGTCGTGGAGGAGGGTGAAATTATGGAAGAGCTCCACGGCAACGGCCTGGTTGACGGCCTCCTGCGGGTCGCGGTGGCTCAGCGCGGCAAAAGTTGCAAGCGTGAGCATGGGGCGCAGGCGCTTGCCCCCGCCTTCGAGGGTGTAGCGGATGGGGTCGTAGAGCTTGGGGGCAACCGTGGGGTAGGAGAGGTTCTTTATGGCCTCTTCGACGATGTGGGCGAAGTAGTCGGTGTTGAATTGCATGGCAGATGAATTGACGCACAAAAATAGCTAAAAATTCCCACATTGCCAAACGCTGTCAGCGTGTGCGGCGGTCGGCGATGAGGGTGCGTGCGGCGCCAAGGGCGCCGACAAGTGCTATGGCGCCGGTGGCGACAAGCGACCATGCGGCCGCAATCCATGCCAGGACGCCGACGGCCAGTGTTGCCGCCGTGAGCAGGCCTATGCCCCGGCGCAGACGGAGGCCGTAGCGCCGGTGGTAGACGGCGTAGCATATGGCGGTGTATACGCCGTACCATCCGATGTATGCGAGTCCGAGTCCGGTATATCCCAATGTCTTGAACCCCAAGATGCTGAGGATGAGGAATACGGCTGCGCTGGCGCTCTCGGTGATGATGTAGATTCGGCCGTCGCCCCGGGCCAGTATGGTGTAGGCCAGGCACCACGATACGGCGCGCAGCGCCACGCCTATGATGGCCAGACGGATGTAGGGCAGCGCGGCGCCGAAGTCGGCGCTGTAAAGGAGGCGCAGCAGCACGTCGGAGAGAGCGATGAAGGCCGGAACCATGGCCATTATCACCCAGAGGGCAATCTTGATTTCGTGCGACACCACCGTCATGGTGCGCGTGCGGCTGCCGGATACGGCGGTGAGGCGAGGATAGTATTCCATCGACACGGCGGTGAAGATCATGCCCACATAGGTGTTGACCAGCGTGTAACCGGCCTGATATATGCCTACGGCGGCGTCGGATGCCGTGCGGTTGAGCCACGCGGCGAAGATGTAGCTTGCCAGGAGAGCCACGCCGGCGCTGACGGTCATGTAGAGGCCGAGCGACAGCATACCCCGGCTTTGCCGGAAGGCCTCGCGCAGCGTCATGGCCACGCGTGGCGTGCGTGCGCCGAACACAAGGGCATAGAGGCAGTTGCATGCGGCGAAAGTTATGAGCACAGGCACTATGCCGCGTATGCGCAGGAAGTAGAAGAGGGGTATTGCCACGGCGGTGGCGGTGAGCGATGCCCACATGGTGCTCTTGGCTAGCGCTTTGAGGCGGTTCATGCCCTGCATCACGGCCCATTCGCCCGACGCAATGGCCGACAGCAGAAGCATGGGCGAGAGCACCATGAATGCCGTGGTGTGGGAGCCGTCGCCGAAGGTGAGGTGCCCCAGCAGAGGCGATGCCAAGAACACAAAAATCATGCCGAGCGTGCCGAGAACAATGGCCACGCGGCGCACGGCGGCCGTAACGGTGTCGAGGGCGCGATTGTGGCCGGCAGTGTCGACTGCCGTTTCGGCAGCCATTGTCACGTCGCGCACGGCGCTCTGGCGCAGGTTGAGCTGCGATGTGGTGGAGATGAGGTCGACGGTGGCGTTGTAGAGTGTAATCAAACCCACTCCCGCCGGGCCTATCCACAGCGCCACTAGCTTGGTGCGCACCACCGAGCAGAGCATCTGTACCGCCTGCACGCCTCCGAACACACCCAGGGCCTTGAGCACCTTCGAGGTGGTGCTGTGGCGTCTGGCAGTCGGAGAGTTTGGCATGGTATTTGCTTATATGTCAGTGTCGGAGCCAGTCGGCGGGGTCGAGTTTGTCTTTCTCGTGGCGCAGCTCGAAGTGCAGGCGTGTGCGTCCTCCGTCGGCGGGGTCGGAGAAGACGGTGCCAATGAGGTCGCCTGTTTTGAGTTTGTCGCCCTTGCGCACGCGCAGGTCGGAGAGGCCGGCATAGACGGTGAGGTATTCGCCGTGGCGCACGATGACTACGTTCTGGAAACCGTCCATGACGACGACGGCGGTGACTGTGCCGTCGAACACGGCACGCGCCGACGCACCGCGCTCGGTGTCGAAGTCGATGCCGTTGTTCTGCACCTCGACGCGCTCGAGGCTCTCGTGGGTGTGGCGCCCGAAGGTCGATGTCACCACGGCGCGGCGGTCGAGGGGCAGTGGGAGGCGCCCCTTGTTGGATGCAAACGAGCCGGTGAGGCGCATGTCGGCTTCGGGTGAGGCCTGCGGGGCACGGGGGGAGGTGCTGCCGTCGGCGCGGTCTTGGCGTGCCTTGCGTGCGGCTTCTTCGGCGGCACGGCGCTCGGCTTCGATGATGCGGTCGAGCTCGCGGTCGAGTTCGGCCATCTGCCGCTTGTTCTGCTCGATGACGCGCTTAAGGTTGCGGCTCTGCTTTTTGAGCTGACCTACGGCGGCGTCGGCCTTGTCGCGCCGTCCGGCGAGCACGCGGCGCTCCGTCGAGAGGCTGTCGAGGCTGCTTTTAAGCAGGACAGATAGGCTGTCGAGGCGCTGGCGGCGCACTTCGAGGGCGGCGGCTTCTTCGTTGACCTGCCGCGCCTTGTCGGCCTGCCAGCGGCTCAGCTGCCGCAGCCACCGCACGCGGCTGCGGGCGGCGTCGTAGCTGCCCGCGCTGAATATGAATGAGGCGTCGGAGGCCATGTTGCGCTGGCGGCGCGCGGCGCGGAGGGCGTTGGCCAAGGAGCGGCGCAAGGCTTTGAGCTGCACCTCGTTGGCGGCGATGGTGTCGGCGAGGCGCCGGTTGTGTTGAGTGAGCTCGTTGACCTTTCGCTGGAGGTCGCGGGCGTGGAGGTCGCGCTGGCGTATCTCGCCTTCAAGCGTCTGGAGGTCGAGGAGTTGGCGGCGTGTCTTCTCCTCGTTGGCCGACAGTTCGCGGCGCGTCGACTCGATTTTCTTCGAGGCGGCGCGGCGTTCGCGGCGCACGTCGTCGGCAGTGCGTCGGGGTGCGGCACCGATGCACGATGCCGCTACGAGCAGAAATACAATCCAGCGCCGCCACATATCGTTTACAGCTTTTTAAGCATGTTGACGAGTTGCGTCATGCCCACGCGGCGAGCATTGCGGGGTATCGACGGCCGGCTGAGCGACTGGGGCGAATTCCACTGCGCGCGGTCGAGCGACCATGTGACGTTGGCCAGAAGGCTGATTTTGCCGGCCGATGCCTCGACGGTGAGGCTCGGGGCGACGGCACCGACTTCGGCAGTCTGCGCTACGCCCATGCTCATCATGGCCGTGGCGACGGCGGTTTCGGCCGCGAAAGCGCTCACGTAGGGCGTGCCGTTGTCGGGCGTCTCGATGCCGAAGCCCGTGAGGACGGCGCCCGTGGAGGCGGGTGTCATGAGGTAGCCGCCCTCGGCCGAGGGGCTGACGGCGAAGGCGCCGTAGTCGCCGGCGGTAATCTGGCCCTTGCCGGCGCTGAATGCACGGCCCAGGAGGGCGGCCTGGAGGTCTGAGAGTGTGAGGCCGGTATATTTTGTGAGTGCGACCATAGGCTCACATACATAGAGCGATGCTGCCCGCGACACGAGCAGCACCGAGTCGGCGTCGGCATAGATTGTGGCTACGTCGACCAGGCCGAGCATGCGCAGCGATATGGTTAGGGCTTTGCCGTTGACCATCTTCGCCGTGCCCGACACGCTTATGCGTTTGGGCGAGGTAATCTGCACCTTCACGGGCATCGATACCGACTGCCAGTCGCCGTAGGTGGCGGCGAGGGCTTCGAAGCACCGGCGGTCGGCGGGAATATTGCGGTCGGCGGCACGGGCCGGTGTCTGGCTCTGTGTTTCGGCGGAGGGGGTGTAGGGCTGTTCGCTCACCTGCGCCTTGCGGCTGCGGCAGCCTCCGGCGAGGAGCGCGGCCAGGAGCAGGAAGATTGAAGTGTATTTTATAAATGATTTATACATTGTAGCTTATGGATTATTCGTTTTCGATGATTCGGCGTTCCTCGATTTTGCGGCGGATTATGTCGCTGTCGGGGGTGAGGTCGAGGGCCTTCTGCCAGAAGGCGACGGCAGTGTCGGTGTCGCCCAGGGCAAAGTTTATGTCGCCGGCATGGTCGTAGAGTTCGGCCGATGCGCCGGTATCTTTTTCGGCGAGGCCGATGGCTTTCTCTATCAACTGCTTGGCCACGGCGTACATACCCTTGCGGTACATCACCCATGCGTAGGTGTCGATGTAGGTGTGGTTCTCGGGCTCGGCGCCGACGGCCATGGAGGCATACTGCTCGGCGTCGATGAGGTCGCGGTCGGCCTCGGCGCAGGCGTAAGCATAGTTGTTCATGGCTCCGTAGTTTGTGAGGTCTTCGGAGAATGCCTTGTGGTAGGCTTCGGAGGCGGCGTCGAAGTTGCGTTGCTGCCACAGCAGGTCGCCGAGGGTGGAGTGGAGTATCGACTTTACGTTGTCGGTGTAGGCAGTCATGTCGAGCGAATCGATGAATGCCACGCCTGCCTGCGGGTCGATGTTCACATATGCCGATGCCACCGCCACGGGGAAGTAGCCGTTGGCGGGAAAGTCGGCCATTGCGCCGAGAGCTATGTCGCGGGCGCGTTGGGGCTTGTCGTCGAGGAAGTTGAGCCGCACCATCTCGGCAAGCCGGCGGTCGTTGCCGCGGTCGAGGTCGTTGCTGAGGGCATATTGCTCGGCGGCGTCGGCGTAGCGTTCGAGGGCCGTGAGATAAGCCGCGTAGAGGTCGTGGAGTTGAGGCTGGCCCGGATGCAGGTCCATTACGACGCCGAAGAGGCTGTCGGTGTCGGCAGTGGCGGTGCTGTCGTTGAACACCTCCTCGACATAGTTTTGGAGTATGGCCTGCTTGCGGTCGAAGTCGAGGTCTTCCGAAAGAATGGCGGCACGGGCTTCGGCGCGGAAGGCGGAGTCGCGGCCGTTGCGGAGGTATATGTCGGCGCGTGCGGCATTGATTACGCCTTGGTGCGGGGCGAGACCGGCGGCGCGGTCGAAGACAGCCAGGGCGCTGTCGGGCATGTCGTTCTGTGTGTAGAGGGTGCCGGCCATAAGGAGGTTGCGCGGATCGGAGGGAGCGTCGGCCACGAGAGCGCGTATGTCGTCGACCACGGCGGCGGTGTCGCCCATGGTACTGTTTATATAGGTGCTGAGGGCTGTGGTGCGGAAGTTGCGGCCCACGCGGCTCTCCACGTCGCGGCATATGGCGAGGGCGCGGTCGATGTCGGCGGTATCGCCCCGGGCGTCGAAGCGCTCCGTGAGTGTCATGGCGAGCTGCACGGCGGCCTCGTTGTTGGCTGGTATGGCGGCGGAATGGAGCTCGTAGGCGGCCACCATGTCGTCGGGTCGCCGCATGGCGCGTGCGGCGCGCGAGAACATGTCGGCGTAGTTGCTGTTTGCGGGTTCGGCCAAAAATCGGCGCCGCAGTGCGTCGTAGCTCTTTTCACGTCGTGCTTCTGACACGCCGGGCATGAGGAATTCTATCTCCGCCAGGGCGCCGGCAATGTATGGGTCGTCGGGGTTGATGGCGGCGGCGTGGCGCAGAAGGAAGTACTGTGTGCCCGGGGTGCTGTCGAAGGGTTGGGCGTAGGCCTCGAGAAAGACGTACTCGGCCTTGCGCACGGCGTCGGCATCGGGCACGGGCGAGCGCCGGGCCCAGAGGGGCAGCACTGTAAGGAGGAGGAGAAGATATACGGGGTTTCGCATCTTATAATGAGTGAGGCCCCGTCAGCGGCCGGTGTGACCGAAGCCGCCGTCGCCGCGTGCGGTATCGTCGAGGGTGTCGACGGCGCACCAGACGGCATGAGCCACGGGGCACACCACGCCCTGGCATATTCGTTCGCCGGGGTTGACGGTGAAGGGTTCGGAGGAGTGGTTGATGAGGATTACGCCGATTTCTCCGCGGTAGTCGCTGTCGATGGTGCCGGGGGAGTTGAGCAGGGTGATGCCGTGGCGCAGTGCCAGGCCGCTACGCGGGCGCATCTGCAACTCATAGCCCTCGGGAATAGCCACGCGCAACCCCGTGGGCACGAGGACACGGGCGCCGGGCGCGAGCACGAGGGGCTCGGTGAGTGCGGCACGGAAGTCCATGCCCGCCGCGCCCTCGGTGGCATAGGCCGGGAGGGGATTGGCCGAGGTGTTGGCGATATGTATCTTTATGTCGGTCATGTGGATTCTTTGATGTTGTGCATCATACATTTATGCGTCGCGTGGAGCCGCCGGCGCGGAGAATGTAGACGCCTTTCTGCGGGAGCGTGAGGCGCACCAACCCGGGCTGCAGGCGGCGCGAGGTGACCAGCTGGCCGAGGATGGAGAAAATCTCCACCTTGATTTCCTCGTTGACGCGGATATACACCATGCCGTCGCGTACGGCAACGTCGAATGCCTCGGTGCGGTCGTCGTCGGGTGCGGAGCCTGTCTCCACCACTTCCCATCTCGGCGCCGCATGTGGAGCGGCCACGGCTACGGGAGCCGTCGCCGCAACAAGGGCAAGGATGATGGCGAAGAGGAGGCGTGACATCAGCGCAGCGGTTTGTCGTAGTTCAGCGAAAGTTCTCCGGCAATGGGGAGGCCGAGGCGGCGTTTCACTTCGTCGGTGTCGAGACCCAGGCCGAAGAGGAACATCATCTTTGTGATGGCGGCCTCGAAGGTGATGTCGTGGCCCGACACCACACCCGTTGCGGCCAGGAGGTCGCCGCCGACGTAGCGGTTGGTGTGGACGCCGCCGTTGACGCACTGTGTGACGTTGAGAATCACCATACCGCGGTCGACGGCCTCGCGTATGGCGCGGATGAACCAGTCCCATGTGGGGCCGTTTCCGGCACCGAACGTGCGGAGGACTATGCCCTTGATGCCCGGGGTGGCGAGCTGGTGGCGCAGCACGCGCTCGCTCAGGCCTGGAAAGAGGTCGATAGAAATCACGTTGCTGTCGAGTTCATAGCGCGGCGTGAGCCCGGTGCCGGTGCTCTCCGAACTGAGGGCGTCGGTGTCGTAGTGTATGCCCAGACCTATCTTTGCCAAAGCTGGATAGTTGTTGCTCTTGAAGGCGTTGAAGTTGTCGGCCGAGCGCTTTGTCGAGCGGTTGCCGCGCCAGAGGTAGTTTTCGAAGAGGATGGCCACCTCGCGCACCATCGGCGTGCCGTCGGGGCGTCGCTCGGCTGCTATTTGGAGTGCGGTGATGAGGTTTTCCTCGCCGTCGGTGCGCACCTCGCCTATGGGCAGCTGCGAGCCGGTGATTATGACGGGCTTGTCGAGGTTGGCCAGCATGAACGACAGCGCCGACGCCGTGTAGGCCATCGTGTCGGTGCCGTGGAGCACCACGAAGCCGTCGTAACGGTCGTAATTGTCGGCTATGCTGTGGGCGATGCTCTGCCAGTGCGAAATATCCATGTCCGACGAGTCGATGGGCGGGTGGAACTGGATATTGTCGATTTCATAGTCGAGCATCTTTATCTTGGGTACGTTGTCGATAAGATGCGAGAAGTCGAAAGGCCGCAGCGCCTTTGTGGCGGGGTCTTCGATCATGCCTATTGTGCCGCCTGTGTAGACGATAAGAATCCGGGGACGCATGGCGTAAATTTATTTTACGCCCGCACCGGGAGTTGCCGTTGTCGAGGGTGCCACCACGCAGAGGCTGCCGTCGGCGTTGAGCGCCGAAAGTATCATGCCCTGCGACTCGATGCCCTTGATTTTTGCCGGAGCGAGGTTGGCGATGAACACCACCTGCTTGCCCACGAGGTCGTCGGGTGCGTAGTGCTCGGCGATGCCGCTCACGATGGTTCGGGGCTTGTCGGTACCGTCGTCGATTTTGAAGCATAGCAGACGGTCGGCCTTCTTGACGCGCGAACACTCGAGCACGGTGCCTACGCGGAGGTCGAGGCGCTCGAAGTCGGCCATCTGCACTGTGGCTTTCTGAGGCTCGGGCTGCCAGTTTTTGATTATGTTCTCGCGCTTTATGCGTTCGAGGCGGTCGGTCTGAGCCTTGATGGCGGCATCGTCGATTTTCTCGAAGAGAAGCACGGGCTCGCCGAGGGTTGTGCCGGCGGCTATCGCGCTGTCGCTGCCGAGGATGTCCCACGAGAGCTTGTCCATGCCGAGCATGGCGGCGAGCTTCTCGCTGCTGAAAGGCATGAAGGGCTCGATGGCTACGGCTATGGAGGCGCATATCTGGGCGCACACATTGAGCACGGTGGCCACGCGTGCGGGGTCGGTGGCGAAAATCTTCCATGGCTCGCAGTCCTGCAAGTACTTGTTGCCGAGGCGCGAGAAGCCTATGGCGTCCTTCACGGCCTCGCGGAAGTGGAAGCCCTCGAGGTTGTCGGTGAGGCTCTCGGCGAGGCGCTTCATTTCGGCGAAGGCCTCGCGGTCGACGTCGGTGTATTCGCCGGCAGCGGGCACCACGCCCTCGAAGTACTTCTTGGTGAGCACCATGACGCGGTTTACGAAGTTGCCCAGGATGGCCACGAGCTCGTTGTTGTTGCGGGCCTGGAAGTCGGCCCAGGTGAAGTCGTTGTCGCGGGTCTCGGGAGCATTGGCCGTGAGGACGTAGCGGAGCACGTCCTGCTTGCCTGGGAAGTCGTCGAGGTATTCGTTGAGCCACACTGCCCAGTTGCGCGAGGTGGAAATCTTGTCGCCCTCAAGGTTGAGGAACTCGTTGGCGGGGACATTGTCGGGGAGCTGGAAGCCGTCGCCGTAGGCCATGAGCATGGCGGGGAAGACTATGCAGTGGAACACGATGTTGTCCTTGCCAATGAAGTTCACGATGCGCGTCTCGGGGTCCTTCCACCATGTCTCCCAGCTGTCGGGGTATAGTTCTTTGGTGTTTGATATGTAGCCTATGGGGGCGTCGAACCACACGTAGAGCACCTTTCCTTCGGCACCTTCGACGGGTACGGGTACTCCCCAAGAGAGGTCGCGCGACACTGCACGGGGCTGGAGGCCCATGTCGAGCCAGCTCTTGCACTGGCCGTAGACGTTGGAACGCCATTCCTTATGGCCTTCGAGAATCCATTCGCGGAGGGTGGGCTCCCATTTGTCGAGGGGGAGATACCAGTGGCGTGTGGTGCGGAGCTCGGGCTTTGCGCCGGATATTGCGCTGCGCGGATTGATGAGGTCGGTAGCGTTGAGCGACGTGCCGCACACCTCGCACTGGTCGCCGTAGGCCTTGGGATTGTGGCAGTGGGGGCACTCGCCGGTGACGTAGCGGTCGGCGAGGAACTGCCCGGCCTCGGGGTCGTAGAGCTGCTCGGAGGTCTGCTCTACGAACTCACCCTTGTCGTAGAGATGGCGGAAGAATTCCGACGCGGTGGCGTGGTGTATGTCGGAAGTGGTGCGGGAATATATGTCGAAAGATATACCCAGACCGTCGAAAGAATCTTTGATGAGCTTGTGGTAACGGTCGACGATGTCCTGCGGCGTCACGCCCTCGGCGCGTGCTTTGAGCGTGATGGGCACTCCGTGTTCGTCGCTGCCGCCGATGAGAGTGACGGGGCGACCGGCCAGACGGAGGTAACGTGCGTAGATATCGGCCGGAACATATACTCCGGCGAGGTGACCGATGTGTACAGGCCCGTTGGTGTAGGGCAGAGCCGTGGTTATAAGGGTTCGCTTGTAATCTTTGCTCATGACTTGAAGAGTTACGTTGCGGCATTGCGCCTAATTAATTGGCAAAATTAGCTAAATTTCTAAAAATATCCGCGTCATGAGCAGAAAATATTTCCAAAGGGGGGCATTTTCTGTTTCTACGAGGCAAGAGCCGAACCTGCGGAGGGTGTCAATACCACTGGATTCCGTTGGTGAGGGAGGAGCGCTTGTCGTATTTGAGGTCGGAGAGCATCGACGACTTCACGGAGATGTGGAAGTTGTAGCTCTTGTAGGGGCCTACGGGCACGAAGCTTGCTCGCATGGTGAAGCAGTGCAAGTCGCGGGAGATGTTGCAGTTCATGTAGGCGAGCTTGTGCGTGTCGAAGTTGTAGGATGCCGAGAAGGAGAAGTTCCAGTTGGGCGTGGGCTGGATGTTGCCGCTGAACGAGAGGTTCTGCGTTATTCGCCCGTCGAACTCCATTTTCTCCTTGTTGAAGGCTCCGTAGGCGTAGTTGATTGAATAGTTGAGCGTAAGGCTCCACGGCACGCGCCACACGGCGTAGCCGTCGGGGCCCATTTCGGGTCCGGAACTGCTGTCGGCGGTCTCGTCGTCGACGTCGCGCTGGTGCTGGGCCCCGGATGTGTTCTGCTTGTCGGAGCCGCCCTGCGGGTCTTCCTTCTTGTCTTTTTTCTTAAAGGTGTCGTTGTTGAAGGTGTAGCTGAACGATGTTCCGGTGCGCATGAGGCGTCCCCAGCCCTTGCCGGCCGAGAGGCGCGTTTTGTTGACCTTCACGGGGGTGCCCGACGAGTTGAGCTGGTATATGTAGGGGTCCCAGGTGGCGGAGAGGTTGAGGTTGAAGTTCTTTGTGAGGCGCAGGAGGATTGAAGTGCTTATGTCGCTCCAGTTGAGCGAGTCGGCGGCGAAGTTGTAGCTCTGCGATATGTTGAGGTTCTCGATGAGCGAAATCTTCTTCTCGCCTGTGGAGTCGGCGTCGGATTTGATTTTCATCTCAAGGTTGTTCGACAGCGAAACGGATACCGAGCCCGTCTTCCCCTGGCCCGGTACGCCGAAGAGAGCGTTGGGGAACTTGGAGTATTTTCTCACCTGTTCCTGTCCGCGGCTGTCGGTGTAGGCGTAGCTGCCGTAGTAGCCGAAGAAGGGCGACGACCAGTCGGGCGCTCCCGAGAACGACACCGACGGCGTGAGGACGTGGCGTATCATCTTCACTTTCTTGCCCAGGAATCCGAGGGGCTGGAAGAAGCCGTAGATTTTGGTGTCGAGCGAGACGGATGCTTGGAAATCCCACACGTTGTAGAAGCCGTAGACGGTGTCCATCTTCTCGACGCTTCGCTCGGCGTCCCACTCGCGGTTGACCTTGTTGGTGTACATGCGGTCGGTGAGGCGTATGGAGGGAGTGAGGTTGATGTAGTTGAAGAGGTTGAACGTGGCCGACACGGGCACGCTGTGGCTCATGGCGTTGCGCCAGTCCTTGATGAGGCTCTTCTTGAAGAAGACGTTCTGCTTGGCCGTGAGGGAATTTTGGAGGAGGCCGGTGTAGGACAGCTTGATTTTCTCATACCAGCGAGCGGCGCCGATGGCCTTCTTGCGCTTGAAGGGGTAAACCTGCGAGAGGTTGACGGTGACGTTGGGGAAGGAGATGGAGAGCGTGGAGTCCTGTGTGCGCTGGTTGACGTTGAAGGTGGTGGAGAGGCTCCATTTTGTTCCGGGGAAGCGGTAGGTCATGTTTACCGAGGAGCTTTTGGTGTTCTCGGTGAATGCCGGGGAGTAGTAGCTGTTGAGGTCGCTGCGGGTGTAGCCCGATGTGGTGAAGTTGACGCTTGCCGAGAGCGACATGTTGGGGTTGAACTTTGCGTCCTGCGAGTGGCTCCACAGAATCTGGAAGTTCGTGGCCACGGAGTAGTCGGGCGAGCCCTTCTCGCCGGTTATTGTTTTGAGGTAGCTTAGGTTGAAGTTGCCGCTGTATTTGTAGCGCTTGGCGTAGGTGCTTGCGGCACGCAGGCCCCACGAGCCCTTGGTGTATATTTCGCCGGTGAGGGCGAGGTCGATGTTGTCGTTGATGGCGAAGTAGTATCCGCCGTCGCTGAGGTAGAAACCTCGGTTGTAGTCGTCGCCGAAGCTGGGCACAATCACGCCGGAGGCGTACTTCTCGGTGAAGGGGAAGTAGCCGAATGGCACGGCCAGCGGGAGAGGCAGGCCGGCGAGCACCATGTAGGTGGGGCCGACGACAATGTTCTTGCCGGGGCGCACCTTGGCCTTGGTGATGTGGAAACCGAAGTGGGGATGGTCGTGGTTGTCGCAGGTGGTGTAGAAGCCGTCGGCGAGGTAGAACTCGTTGTCGACGTCCTTCTTTGTTGTGCCGCCGGTGAGGTAGCCCTCGCCCTGCTGAGTGACTACGTTCTGGATGTAGCCTTTCTCCGACTTGAAGTTGTAGCGCATTGTGGCGGCCTCGTAGTCGGTGCCCTTCTCGTTGAAAACGGGCTTGCCGGTTACCGCGCCGGTGCTGTCGGTGCGTCCGACGGCAAAGACGGTGTTGTCGTTTAGGTCCATGCGTATTTCGGCGGCGTCGAGCTTTATGTCGCCGTAGGCCACCTTGCCGTCGCCGTACATGAACGCCGAGTCGCGCCCGAGGATGAGCATTGAGTCGTTGGCCGAGAAAGTGACGGGACCGTCGAGATCGGTCTTTACATATTTTACCCTTGAAGGCGCCGTGATGCCGGGAGCGGCGGGAAGCACCGGTATGCTGTCGCCGGCCACGGTATCGGGGCCGAGGACAAGCGGCACGGTGTCGGGCAGGGTGCTCTCGGCGGGGGCGGTGTCGTGGACGGCGTCGCCGGGCCATGCCATGGCCGCGCGGGATGCAAGAGAGTCGATATCGACTCCCTCGGAGGCATCGGCACGGCCGGTGACAGCCAGCATAAACACCGCTGCGACGGCGGCAAATATATATAGAACTAACGATTTCAAGTGCTCGAAAAACTATCAGAGGGCAAAATTACGAAAAAACTTTCAACCCCGCGCCACCGCCGGGATATTTTTCACTTTTTGTAGGATTGGGTAATGGGGATTGGGGTGGCGATGGGAGGTTGTTTTTTTACTATTCCCAATTCTACCATTCCCCATTACGCCTTCTTGGCGTTGCGCAGGAGGCCGGAGAGCTTGGCGCGCTTCACGGCGCTTCGGGCAAAGGTGCGCGAGAATGTTGCGGCATCCATGGCGGCGATGTCGTCGAGGGTTAGGCTTGCCACTGCGGGGCGCGGGGCGAACTCGGGCACGGGTTCGGGAGGCGTGGGGGTGTTGCACGGGCAAACGTCCTGGCATATGTCGCAGCCGTAGATGCGCCGTCCGCGGAGGCTGAGGGTGTCGGGGAGGTCGCCGCGATGCTCGATGGTTAGGTAGCTCAGACAGCGTCCGGCGTCGATACCGCCCTTGCCGTCGAGAGCTCCGCCGGGGCACGCGTCGACGCAACGTCGGCAGGATATGCAGGATTTTGAATTTTGAATGTTGAATTTTGAATGTTGGGGTAGGGGGGCTGTCCAGAGGATTTCGGCGAGGAAGACGCGCGAGCCTATACCGGGGATGATGAGCTGGTTGTTGAGTCCTATCGACCCCAGTCCCGCGCGGGCAGCCCACAGGCGCTCGCGCAGAGGTGCGGTGTCGACGCAAATTCGCGTTGCCGAACCTTCGTGGAGGCTCTCCATGAGTTGTGCCACGGGTCGCAGGCGCTCGCGGAGGACTGTATGGTAGTCGTCGCCGAGGGCGTAGTCGGCTATCAGCCGGCTTCGCCTGTCGGGCGTCGGAGCATAGGCGAATGCCGCCACGAGCATCGACTGCGCGCCGTCGAGGAGCAGGCGCGGGTCGCGGCGGATGTCGGAATAGCGCGCCAGATAGTACATGCCGGCGTTTGCTCCTCGGGCAATCCAGTTGTCGTAGAGGGCGGTGTCGGCATCGTCGAGGGCTTCGAGTCGCACGAATGCGGCGGCACAGGCGCCGGCGTCGCGCGCGGCAGCGACGACGGCGTCGACCCCGCTACATTGGCAGGGGCTTGAACTCATAGCCTTCGTTGATGAGCCACTGTATGGCCATCGGCAGTGCCTGACGCAGGTTGCGGCCGGCCTTTATGGAGTCGTGGAACACGATGATGGAGCCGTTGCGGGTGTAGCGGCGCACGTTGTCGAAGACCTCGTTGGGCTTGAGCTTGCGCGAGTAGTCGCGGGTGACGAGGTCGTACATTATTATGTTGTATTTCTGTTTGAGTGCCTTTGCCTGCGCCCAGCGCATGATGCCGTGCGGCGGCCGGAAGAGGGGACTGTCGATGAGCCTGTCGGCCTCGGCCACGTCGTGCATGTATCGGCGAGCGCGCACCTTCATGCCCTGGAGATGGTGCATGGTGTGGTTGCCGTAGCTGTGGCCCCGGCGCTTCACTTCTTCGAGGAGTTCGGGGTGCCGTCGCACGTTGTCGCCGACCATGAAGAATGTGGCCTTGATGCCGAATTGGTCGAGCAGGTCGAGTACCCATGGCGTCTGCTCGGGTATGGGGCCGTCGTCGAAGGTGAGGTATACCACCGGGCGTTTGCCGCGCTGCTTTATGCGCCATACGGCTTCGGGGAATAGAAGGCGGTAGAGGAGAGGAGGCTGTTCGATAAACATTTATAAATCATAGAAATGGCGCCGCCAGAGCCTCGCAGGGACAGTGGCGGCGCCGGTTATTGTCAGTTGATGGCTTGGGACCACTGGGTGGCCGTGAAGCCGTAGGTGTCCATAAGGCTCTTTGCGAAAGCCGTGCGGTCGATGCCGGCCATCTCGTTGAGTCGGACGAGGTCGGCCGCCTGGCGTAGGATGGCCTGCTGCGATGGCGAGTAGGAGTCCATGTCGGCTTCCATGTCGTCGGCGTCGTAGGCTTCCACATATACAATGGGCGCGGTGCTGAGGTTGCTGTCGAAGGTGGCGGCGAGCACTGTCGATGCATAGTCGGCCAAGGCGGGGTCGGTGCGTATGCCGGGCATGGCGGCGAGCACTTCGGTGATGTTCTGGAGCGCGACGGCTTCGCTGAGGTATTGCAGCCCGTAGAGCTCGGAGGTGCCGAGGAGGTTGAATGTGGGCGTGTCGAGGCTTACGGCGTAGGCCATGAGCTGTGCGTAGCGGTCGGCTTCGGCCGTTGCAATCTCGTTGGCCTTGGCGAGGTCGTCGGCATTGCCGGTGGCCATGTAGAGGTCGAGATAACTGCGGGCGAAGTAGAGGCCGAGCATACCGTCGTAGGGGCTTACTGACGAAGGCAACTTCTCGCGCAGGAGGTCGAGGAGCTGACGAGCGGCGTCGTGGCGTGTGGCCGGGACTGCGAGGCCGGCAGCTTCGGCGGCAGCCGCCGTTTCGGCAGTCACGGGGATGTCGCCGGTGGCGATGAGGTCTTCGGCAACGGAATATACACCCTGGCGCACCGAAGCCACCATGCGGCGGACGGTTTCGTCGAGATATAGCTTTTGGGCGTCGGGAGCGTCGAGGCCGCCCCAGCGGTAGTTGGTCACGATGTTGCGGTAGGCCTTCTCGGCTGTCACGGCATAGTCGTTGTTGCGGAAAGGCGTAACCTCATAGGCCAGGCCTACGGCGCCGAGATATGGCGTGAGGCCGAGGTAGTAGCTCGACGGCACGGTGGTGGCGAAATAGGCTGGGCGCTTCCAGTCGGAAGCCACGGAGTTGGCGATCATGTCGAGCGAGAGCACACGGCTCTGGTTGAGGCCCGACGAGGCCGAGAGGTCGATGGCGATGTCGCCGATGCTGGGGAGGATATATGCCGAGTCGAGTTCGGCGGAACCTGTGGAGTAGCGCTTTGCGGCGGCCTTGCGGTCGACGTCGATGCTCATGCGCGGGTGCTTCATGAGGGGAGCGCCGAAGACGGCGGCATCGGAGTCGTAGAGCTCGCGGAGCGATTCTTTGGCCGGCATCACACCGTTGTCGACGGGATATACGAAGCTGTAAGCCAGGCGTTCGTATCCGTAGTCGAGAGGTGTGGCGTACATGGGTATGCCGTCGGCACCCGAGGTGGGATGGCGCATCTGGTCGGCATACCAGTCGGTGGTGAGATAGGAGAGGTTCACCACGCGCACGTCGGTGCGGAAATCCTCGACTTCCTGGGCGTACCACAGGGGGAAGGTGTCGTTGTCGCCGTTGGTGAATATTATGGCATTCTCGTCGAGGCTGCTGAGGTAGTTGAAGCCGAAATCGCGCGTGGTGTAGCGGCCCGATCGGTCGTGGTCGTCCCATGTCTGCGACACCATCTGCAAGGGTATTGCCAGAGCCACGACGCATGCCAGCGCGGCAGTGCCTATCTGCACGCCTTTCGAGGCTTCGGGCTGAGGTGCGTCGGCACTCTTGGCCTTGGGCGTGAGGAGGTTGCGCAGCATGACGCCGATTGCCGGTATGCCCATGCCTATCCAAATTGCGAAGGCATAGAACGAGCCGGCGAAGGCGTAGTCGCGCTCACGCGGCTGGCCGGGAGTCTGGTTGAGGTATAGCACGATGGCGATGCCCGTCATGAAGAAGAGGAAGAACACCACCCAGAACTGCTGTATGCCCCTCATGGGGTTGGTGCGGTGGTGGTAGAGGGCCTGATAGAGCAGACCTATGAGGCCCAGCAGGAGGGGCAGCATATAGAACACGTTGTGGCCCTTGTTGTCCTTGCCGAACTCGTCGGGGAGTTTCGACTGGTCGCCCAGGCGTGCGTTGTCGATGGCCGGAATGCCCGATATCCAGTTGCCCAGGTTTGGCTCGCCGTTGCCCTGGATGTCGTTCTGTCGGCCGGCGAAGTTCCACATGAAGTAGCGCCAGTACATGTGGTTGAGCTGGTAGTTGATGAAGTAGCGCAGGTTTACGTCGAATCCGGGCTTCCATACTGCAATCTGGTTGACGGACTCGCCCGTGCGGGAGTCGATGTAGTTCGACGCCGGCTCGAGGTGCTGGAGGTAGGGCATCACCTCGTATTTGGGAGCGTATCCCTGCTGAGCCCATCGCAGGCGCACGTCGTGGGGGATTGTGTTGATGTCGGGCGTCGAGTATCCGGCCCAGGCCTTGTATCCGGCCGGATGGCGCCCGTCGGGGTCGGTGCTGTAAATTCGGGTGAAGAGCATGTTGAGGTCGGGCATCGTCTTATAGTGCGGATGCTCGATTTTGCGCACATACTGGTCGTGCTGGCTGGGGTGCTGCTTCACCACCTTGGAGTAGATCAATTCGGGGTCGTTGAAGGCCGAGCCGTTCTCGTCGCGGAGATAGCCGTCGACGTAGCGCGTGCGCGGACGGCCGTAGTCGTCGACGGGCACATAGTAGTTGCCCGAGCCTTCGGGAATTTCCTGCTCGACGATAGTTTCGGCGAATACGGGGCCCGAGAAGAGCGGACGTTCGCCGTACTGCTCGCGGTTGAGGTATGATGCGAGGGCGAAGACATTGTCGGGGGCGTTCTGATTCATCGGCGTGTTGGCCGAGGCTCGGATGAGCAGCAGGGCGTAGGATGAATAGCCTATGAATATCACCGTGATGCTGAGCACGATAATCGAGAAAATGCGCATGGGCACTTTCTTGCAGAAGACGAAGAGGTAGATTGCCAGGGCGGCGAGGAGCACGATGCCCACCACTACCGAGTGGCCTATGAACACCATGCCCGAGAGGCCGATGACGAGCATGAAGAGGAGCTTGCTGCCGTTGCTGTCGGGACGGGTGTAGAGCTTGTAGATCGAGGCGGCGAATACTGCCACGAGGAGGATGGCGTAGATGAGGACGCCCATATTGTAGGACAAGTGGAAGCCGTTGACGAACAGAAGTTCGAACCACTGTGCCACCTGCACGAAGCCTGGGACGAGGCCGTATAGGATTGCCCCGACGATGACGCACGACACTCCGAGGGCCACGAGCGAGCCGAGGGCGTTGACGTTCTTCCACTTGCGGTAGTAGAATATTAGGCCGAGGGCCGGGATGCACAGTAGGTTGAGCAGGTGGACGGCTATCGACACGCCGATGACGAAGGCTATGAGTATGAGATAGCGGTCGGAGCCGGGACGGTCGGCGCGGTTCTCCCATTTGAGCATGAGCCAGAACACCAGGGCGGTGCAGAACGACGAGAAGGCATATACCTCACCTTCGACGGCCGAGAACCAGAAGGTGTCGCTCCATGTGTAGGCCAAAGCTCCGCAAACGCCGCCGGCCATTATCATCACCATTTTCCACCAGCCGATTTCGGTGGCATCGTCGGCCACGATGAGCTTGCGGATGAGGTGTGTGATCGACCAGAAGAGCAACAGGATGGTGCCGGCGCTGAGGAGGGCCGACATGGAGTTGACTGCCAGTGCTGCCGATGTCATGCTGCCTCCGAAGAGGGTGATGAAGAATCGTGCCGCGAGCATGAAGATAGGGTTGCCCGGCGGGTGTCCGACTTCGAGTTTCGCTCCTTGAAGGATAAACTCCGGGCAGTCCCAGAAGCTCGCCGTGGGTTCCACGGTGAGGAGATACGTCAGTGCGGCTATGGCGAAGCACAGCCAGCCCATGACATTGTTTATAAGATTATAGCGTTTCATCTATATTGATAAGAAGTAACTTACATTCGGTTGGAGTTCTCGGAGTTCTCGGAGAGCTCAGGGTTCTCGGAGGGTGTTGCCGGCGGGGAGCTCTCGGAGTTCTCGGAGAGCTCAGGGTTGTCGGAATACTCTGAGAGCTCGAAAAAAGCGGGCGGCGCGTGGCGCGGCACGGGGATTTCGCGCACTGGGCGGCCGGCTTCGAGCATGAGGTTTTCCATCATCTCGGGCACGCTGAAGATGTCGTCCTTGTCGAGGGGGCGCATGTCGGCGTACCATTTGAATTTTGGGAGGTAGTAGAGGCTTTTCCGTGCCATGAACAGCGGCGTGACCGTGCCCTGCGTCTGTGGCCAGAGGCGTATCGATTCGGTGGTGCGGCCCTTGAAGTAAGCGCGCAGGAAGCTGCTCTGGGCGTTGACGATTTTATTGATGGTTGAGTCGTTCTCCTCGGGGTACATTATAATCTCCACGTTGCCGTTTACGTCGAGGCGGCGTATCTGACCGTTCTCGAAGGCTGCCGTCATGGCCTTTCCGCTGAGCTGCTGATAGTGGTCGCCCTCGATGTGTTGGGCGGCGAATGCCATGTCGGGGAGGGTGGCGCTGTCGATGGTGCTGTCGTTGAGGTGCATCTCGATGATGTTGCCGAAGATTTGCTGCTCCTCGTTCCACACCACGGGGTTGATGAACATGCGCAGTGTGGTGTCGGCCTGTGTGAAGCGCATGGAGTCGCACACGCCCTGCATGTCGCGTCGGAAGAAGCGCACGCGCGGCCATACTGTGGCCACATGTACGGTGTCGACGAGCGTGCGCTCGGGCGTTCCGGCCACGGTGTCGGCGGCGATGAATGTGCTGTCGTAACGCGCGGCGGTGGTGATGTAGCGCCCGTGGAGGTATAGGGTGTCTTCGCCGGAGTATTCCATCATGAGGGCACGGCCCGTCACTATCGAGCTGTCGGCGAGTTCGTTGTAGAAGCCGTAGTTTCCGCGCAGCTCGGTGTGGTGTGCGCTGTCGGTGAGCACCATGTCGCCCCATGCCTCGCCGAAGCCGGCGCGGCGGTCGTAGTATATGGTGTCGGCGCAGAGCGTCTGCTTCGACGAGGTCACTATCACCGAGCGGTCGAAGAGCACGGCGCGGTCGCTGTCGGTCTCGTAGGTGCCCTGTCGGGTGAAGATGGTTCCGCGGGCGTTGACAACCTCGCTGGGCGAGAAGAGCCTGGCCACGTGTGTGGCGGTGTTGTAGTAGAGGGTGTCGGTGTAGATGTCGAGTGTGTCGGTGTTGTTGAGGCTGTTGAGGTGCACGCGGGTGTAGAAGTTGGCCTCCTTGGTGGTGGGGACGTATTCGCCGTACTCCGACGTGAGGGTGTTCGACGGGTCGGTGAGACGTCCTCCCACTTCGTAGTAACCGAGGTCGATGCCGAGGTCGTAGTTGAAGATGTCGGTTTCGAGCTTCACGTCGCGGTTTATGAGCCGTACTTTCTTGCCGGGGTCGGCGTAGAGTACGGCCAGCTGGACGGTGCCGTTGTAGTCGAGCTCGTCGGCGAAGATGAAGAGGGTGTCGCCCTGCTCCATGCTTACGTTGCCGAAGGCCTGCATCGACTCGGTGTCGGAAAAATAGTGGCAGCTGTCGCACTTCATTATCATCGGGCCTTTGGTGAAAACCACGTTGCCGGTGAGAATCATGAAGGAGTCGTCGGGTTCCTTGCGCAGCACGTCGGCGCGTTCGAGGAACACCCGTCCGTCCTGGTTGCGGTCGGCCGAGGGTATGGCCGGGGCAATCACCGGCGGCTCGGGGCGCTGATACGGTGCCAACGCCGCCAGCGGCAGAAGCACGGTGGCGGCGGCGAGGGCGAAGAACGAACGGCGCGAGAGCATGCGGGAGCGTGGCGGCCTGATTATTTTTCGGCGCTCTTTATCCAGCCTTTGTGGCGGAAATCGCAGCCGCGCCAGCCGTCTTCGATGCGGACGTAGGTCTCTTCGATTTTCTTTTGGAGCCACTTGTCGACGATTTCCTGGCTGCGGGCGTTTTCATACATGTCCTTGATGGTCTGGAAGTCGTCGGCGAGGTTGGCCTGATGGGCGTCGATGCGCGATGTGAGGCGCACCATGGCCACAATGGCGCGGTCGCGCTTGGGGTCGCGCATTTCGAAGGGCTGCGATACCTCGCCGGGCTTGAGCGTGGCCACGGCTTTGGCCACTTCCTGTGGCAGCTGCGACATTTCGAAACGCGTGGTGCCGTCGGCGGAGTTTACCATCACTCCGTTGCTCATGCGGGTGTCCTTGTCCTGCGACACCAGGCGCACGGCTTCCTCGAAAGTTACGGTTTTCTTGTCGACGATTTCGGCGCGGAGGGTGTCGAGGCGGTTCTTTGCGTTGTCGAGGTCCTTTTTGGCCACTTTCGGGCGGAGGAGGATATGGCGGGTGTTGATGCGGTCGCCGCGCTTCTCGATGAGCTGGATTATGTGGTAGCCGTATTCGGTTTCGACGATTTTCGACACCTTCTTTGGGTCGTTGAGGTTGAATGCCACGGCTGCGTACTCGGGCACAAGCTGTCCGCGTCCCATGAAGCCGATTTCGCCGCCGCGCACGCCCTCGGGGGCCTCGGAGTAGAGGATGGCGAGGGTTGAGAAGTCGCTCTCGCCGCGTGTCACGCGGTCGGCGTAGTCGCGGAGGCGCGCCTTGACGTCGTCGATTTCCTGGCGGGGGATTGCGGGGTTGAGGGTGAGAATCTGCACCTCGACTTGCAGGGGCACATAGGGTATGCTGTCCTTGGGGAGGTTGTCGAAGTAGCGGCGCACGTCGCCGGGAGTCACTTTAAGGTTCTTCACCAGGCTGTTGCGCACCTGCTGCACACGCGAGCGGTTGCGCATGCTGGTGGCGTAGTATTCGCGGATGTCGGGGAAGGCCTTGCGGAAATACTGCTCAACTTTCTCGCGGCTTCCGAGGTTGGTGATGAGGAAGTTCATCTGGGCGTCGACCTGCATCTGCACCATCGATTCCTGCACCTCCACGGTGTCGATGTCGGCCTGGTGGAGGAAGAGGCGCTCTATGGCAATCTGCTCTGGGATGTAGCAGTAGGGGTCGCCGGGTATGGGCGTGCGCTCGTTCTGCATGTCCATGTAGGCCTGTTCGATGTCCGACTTGTAGATTGGCTCGTCGCCTATCATCCAGGCCACTTCGTCGATAACATTGTCGCCGTTGGCCGCGAAAAGCACGGCGGCAACGCACAGCGCTATCGAGCTCAGTATAGTTTTTTTCTTCATTTTTATTAGCTGCTAATGAGTAACTCTTAAAAATTAGTCATATTTTTGAGTTATAAGTAACTTGACAATGAAGACTGCGATGTAATTTTTGTCTTT
>CABRZA010000011.1 GCA_902475285.1 uncultured Porphyromonadaceae bacterium | reverse complement strand
GAGGGTGTTGCAAACCCCTCTTTTAGAATGTACCGCTTCGGTGGACGCACCATGGCGATGGTAACTTTTGCAACACCCTCCTACTTCGCCGCTGAAAAATCAGTATTTTGCCCGTAAGTTAGTGACATTGCAATATATTGCGCCCCAATGCTTTTACATAACGGAAGCGGCCAAAAGCCGCATGGCGGCGACATTTTTGTAGGCACGGGCGTAAGCCCGTGTAAATGAATAATAAAGCGGGTAAGCCGCGTCAGCGGCGACATTTTTATCCGAGTGGGTGCCAACCCACTCGCGTAGGTTTTGCCACACCATCATATTTTTGAGTAGATATTATTCTTCGAGGAGGGGGTCGTCGCCTTCGGAGCCGGGTTCGATGGGAGCCGGCGCGGGTTTGGCGGGGGCCGGGGCAGGCGCCGGCGTTGCCGGCTGGGGTGCGGGAGTTGTGGGGGCCGAAGTCGGGGAGGGGGCGGCCGTTGAGGGTTCTGCCGGCTGGATTGCGGGCTCTTCTTCGGGCGATGTCTCCGTGGATTCGGGCTCTTCTTCTTCGGGAGTTGCCGACGGCTGGGCGGGCGCAATGTATTGCGCCCCTACTTCGTTGTCTTCGTCGTTTTCGTTGCCTTCGGAACCTTCGGCGTTTACATCATCGGCGGCTTCTTCGGCTGCCGCGGCGGCTTCGGGGAGGGTTTCGATGGCTTCGGGGACGAGGAGGCCGGCCTGGGCGTCGACGTAGTTCTGCTCTTCGAGATATTGGAAATACTCCTCGAAGGAGCGGCCCTCGTCGAAGAGCAGCTGGAGGTTGGCGGCGCTGATGGCTATGGGGCGCACGCCCGCAGGCAGGCGGAAGTCGGGCGACGCGGCCATGACGGCACGGTAGTGGTCGAGTTCGGCCTGGTTGTCGAAGCCGCGCACGATAATCATGCCCAGGCGACCGAAGTTCATGGGCTCGATGTCGAAGTCCTTCACCACGAAGGAGCGGAAGTTGTGGCGTGCTATCTCATAGAGGAGTGCGTTGGACGACACGCTGTCGGTGGCGAAGGTGAAGACGAGTGTCTGCGGCACGTCGAGGTTGAGCTCGAACTCGGCAGGGCCGTTGTTGCCCTCGGCGGCGATGCTGTCGTTGGTGAGGCGCATGTCCCATATCATGCCCCGGAGGTTTGTGGCGCCCGACTGCAGCTTGCGTCCCTGCGCCATACCTTTGAGCCATGCCGAGGCCACGGGCGTGATGTCGGTGTCGGGGTAGCGCTCGAGAATCTCGCGGAGGGTGCTGTTGAAGCGCTCCGAATCCTTCTCGGTGACGTAGGCCAGCGCGTCGAGGAACATGAATTTGGGCATAATCTTGCTCAGCGGATACTTCTCGGCCATATATTGCGCGTTGCGGTGCACTTCGGCGTTGCGGTTGTCGAGATATGCCTCGTAGGTCTGCTCGTAGAGCTCCTGCTGGCGCGCGTCCATGGTGCGGAGGTTGTCGAGATATGCCGGGTCGGCCATGGCTATGCCGTAGGGGCTCTCGGGGAAGTCGCTCAGTATGAGGCTGCGGTACTTCTCGGCCATGTCGGGGCGCTCCATGCGCATATACATGAGGTAGAGGTTGTAGTAGGTGTCGAGGCGGTATACGTTGTCGGGATAGTCTTTGAGCAGGCGGCCGAACTCGGCTTCGGAGGCGGCGAAGTCCTCGAGCTTGTCTTTGAGGATTACGCCCATGTTGTAGAGGCCCTCCTGAATCACCTCGTGCGAGGTGGCCTTCTCCTCGTCGGTCTGCGGTATCTGGGCGAGGTAGTACTCGGGGTAGTGCGGGTCGTCGGCACGCGCGGCGGCAGCGGTGTCGGCGGGTGCGGCGTTGTCGTCGCCGCCAAGGCTTTCGCTGCCTTCGGCGCCCTCTTCGCCCGAGGCGTCGGCGGTGTCGAAGTCGGCCGTGTTGAACGACGCCTTGTTGCGGCGGCGCCAGTCGTCCTCGAGCTTGCGCGAGCCCCAGCGCTTCTGGAATTCAGTCTTGCCGGCATTCTTGGTGGCCGTGTTGTAGAAGTACCACGAGTTGTCGGTGTTGATGGTGAAGGTCTGGGCGTTCTTGTCCTGCAAGCCTCCGCCCTGTGCGGCCTGGTTGGCGAGGAAATCCTGGCGCGCTGCCTCCTCGGCCTCCTCCTTCTCCTTCTTCACGAGCTCGGCTATGAGCTTCTCTATCACCTTGTCGCGCTCTTCGGGGCTCATGGCGGCCAGGCGCAGAAGCGAGTCCTGGAGGTTGACGTTCTGCGAGTAGATGGCCAGCTCGTCGAGCACGTCGGAGCGGCGCTTTATGTTCTTGTAGTCGGCAAACGACTCGGGCAGCAGCGGCACTGCCTCCGAGTAGTTGGGCTGAGCCTTCTCGTAGTTGCCCTGCTCGAAGTAGAGCTGGCCGAGGCGCACTTGGTTGACGGCCTTGTCGATGCCGTTGCGCGTCGACTTCTCGTTGGCGAGCTCGTAGTTCTCGATGGCCCTGGCGGTGTCGGCGCGCGAGAGGTAGATGTTGCCTATGGCGTAGTACACCTGGTCGAGGTAGTCCTTGTTGCGGTCGTAGCGCACCATGCGCCGCAGGGCCTTGATTTCCTTTTCGATGTCGGTGCCGGTGTAGACTTCGCTCTGCTTTATGCGGGCGTTGAACTTGGTGCGGTAGGGCGCCGACGATGCCGAGCCGGCGGCGGCATAGGCGCGGTAGGCCTCGTCGTTGCGGCCCAGGGCCTGCAGCGTCTGGCCCAGGAGGAAGCGCAGGCGCGTTTTCTGCGGGCCCGAGGCGCCCTCGACGGCGGCTTGTAGGTAGGGCAGGGCGGCCTCGTTGTCGTCGGCGTGCAGGTAGAAGTCGGCGTAGACGAAGTTGTAGAGGCGCAGCAGGGTCTTCGACGTCAGCTGGTCGTCCTTGATGCGTTTGAGGATTGTTTCGGCCTCGAACTGCCAGCCCATCGATATGTAGCTCAGCGCCTGCATGAGCTGGGCCTCCACGACCGTCTCGGGCAGCCACCAGAAGTGGCGGCTGATATAGAAGAAGGTGGATGCGGCGCCGAGGAAGTCACCGTTGTAGTACTGTCCGCGCCCCATCATCATCCACGCGTTGTGCAGGAAGGGGTTGTATTCCTCGCGGCGCTGCCAGTCCTTCTGCTTGGGGTCGGAGCGGCGCCCCTTGCGCGCGGGCTTTTTCTTGATGGAGCGCAGCTGTATGGCCTTCTGGGCCTTCTCGATGGAGCGGTTGAAGTCGCCGGCGGGTTGCGGCGCCGTCTCGTCGCCCTTGGCCTCGACGGGGTGCATGAGCACGCGCCGCGAGTAGTCGTCCTCGTAGGTGCGCTCCATGTCGGCGAGGGTCTCCTTGTAGTGGGTATCGCCGTTGTAGTATATGTTGTAGCGTGTTATGAAGGCCTGGTAGTTGCGCGTGGCGGCGTTGTTTTTCTTTGTGGAACAGGCCGCGAACATCCCGACAACGGCGATGGCCGCTGCCCACAGCGCCGCCCGTCGCAGGAGGCGCCCCGGCTGTCGGAACATTTTTAGCATTACATTATTAACGCCCCGTCCCTTCAATTATTGTGCAGGCTGGCCTGCGGCGGGAGCGTCGTCGCGGAGCTTGTTGCTTGAGGGGTAGGCTATGCGCGAGTGGTAGATGGTCATGAGGCGCTTCACGAAGGTCTCCTTGATTTTCTTCACGTCGCGGAATTCGAGCGACGATTCGTTGTGCAGCCCGTCGGCTATCTGGCCGTCGACAATCTTGTCGACCAACGCCGTGATGGCTTCCTTGGTGTGCTCTTTGAGCGAGCGGCTGGCGGCCTCGACGCTGTCGGCCATCATGAGCACCGATGTCTCGCGGCTGCGGGGGTTGGGGCCGGGGTAGGAGAAGGGCGTCCGGTCGACGTTCTCCTCCTCGGGGTGCTTGTTGCAGTAGGTGATGTAGAAGTACTTTGCCATGCCGGCGCCGTGGTGCTCGCTTATGAAGGAGCGTATCACCGCCGGGAGCCCGGCGCGCTCGGCCAGTGCGAGGCCCTCGCTCACATGGTTGATGATTATGCCCGCCGAGCGTTCGGGCGGCAGGGCGTCGTGGGGGTTCACGCCGTGCTGGTTCTCGGTGAAGAAGGCGGGGTTGGCGAGCTTGCCGATGTCGTGGTAGAGGGCTCCGGCACGCACGAGCTGCACGTTGGCGCCTATGCTTGCGGCGGCGTCGCTGGCGAGGTTGCTCACGGCTATGGAGTGCTGGAAGGTGCCGGGGCACTCGTTGCTCAGGCGCAGCAGCAGGGGATTGTTGATGTCGGCGAGCTCTACGAGCGTCACCACCGAGATGAAGCCGAAGAGGCGCTCGGCGGCGAACATCAGTATGTAGGCCATCGAGGTGAGGGCGGCGTTGACCAGGAGGAAGACCGTCATGCGCCATGTTATGCCCTCCACGGAGCCGTTCATCAGCAGGTCGAGCGACACATATGCGGCGAGGTATGCCAGGGCTATCACCGCCGAGGCGCGCAGCAGCTGTGCTCGGCGGCTGAGCTCGCCCAGCGAGAACACCGTGGCCGTGGCGGCGCAGAATTGCAGGAACAGGAATTCGAGGGCGAAGGCCGTGACGCCGGCGCATATCAGCGCCAGCACCGAGCTCACCAGCAGCGCCGTGCGGCCGTCGAAGAACACCATCACCAGGATGGTCACTATCATCATGGGCGCTATGTACACGCCCTGCGCCTCGAAGTAGTTGAGCCCCACGCCCACGAGGAAGAAGAGCGTGACGAGCGAGAATATGAATGTGAGGGCGCGGAAATTGTCGAAAATTGCCGGCACGTAGAAGGCGAAGTATATCAGCATCGCCGCCAGGAGCAGCGACACATACAGCGCCTGCCCCAGGAGCATGAGCAGCTGGCTCTGGTCGCGGTTGGTGTTGAGCTGCGCCAGCATGGTTTCGTAGGTGCGCAGGTTGGTGTAGTCCTGCGAGCTTATTATGGCGCCCTTGTCGATTATGGTCTGGCCTTGCAGGATTATGCCTCGGTCGGCGGTGAGCGTGAGATAGTCGTAGTCGTAGTGGCGGCGGCTCTCCTCCTCGTTGCGGGTGTAGTTGGGCAGGAGGATGTTCTGCAAATTGGCGCGCACGAAGTACTGGTGCAGGGCGCTGTCGGTGATTGTCGAGTCGAGGTAGAGGTATACGTCGCGCGGCGAGGTGAGGCCCGACGTGGGCATCTCGCTGAGGATGTTCTTGTCGAGAATACGCACCTTGGGGAGGCGTCCCGAGGCTATTGCCTCGCGGGTGTGCATGTCGACCACGCCCGAGGCGTAGATTTTGCGCAGCTCGTTGCCAAGGCGGTTGCGCAGGGCGGCGTTCTCGCTTTGCGGCAGGCGGCTCACCACGGTGTCGATCACGAGCTGGTTGAGTTCGTAGATGGGCACGAACTTTGCGTCGAGGGTGTCGCGGGCGGCAAGCAGCGTGGCCGAGTCGGGGTGTATGGGAATGTCGAAGGGCGCTATGAGCTTGGTGTAGTTCCACGGGCGCCCCTCCTCGTAGTTGAAGCGGTTGGCCTCGGGGTGGGGATAGAAGTACACTATCACCGCCATGGCCGCCATGGCCAGGAGGATTTTGTTGAGCAGACTATATTTTTTCTTTGCCATAGGGGGGTCAGTGTATGCGGGTTGCCGAGGTCACACCCTGGATTTCTTTGGTGCGGCGGCAGAGGTCGGACACGGTGTCGACGTCGGCCACACGCACCCACAGGTCGGCGTGGAACACTTCGGCCGACGCCTCGATGTTGAGCTTGCGCATGTCGATGCCCAGGTGGCTCGATATGAGCTGTGTGATTTCCTGCAATATGCCGTGGCGGTCGATGCCCTCGATGTGCACGTGCGCCAGGAAGCGGCGGTCGCCGTCGGTGTCCCAGCGCGTGGCCACTATGCGCGAGCCGTAGCCGGCTTTGAGGAGCTGCGCCTCGGGGCAGTCGAGGGAGTGAATCTCTATGGTGCCGTCGTCGGCTATGAAGCCCATCACGTCGTCGCCGGGTATGGGCGAGCAGCAGGGCGCCAGGCGGAAGTTGGCGCCGTCGACGGTGCTCCGCAGGGCGTAGACTTCCTTGGTGTTGACGGGCACGGGTGCCGGAGGCGTTTCGGGTGCCGGTGCCGGCTCGTCGCCGCCCTGGAGGGTCACCTTCTTGCCAAGCGATATTATTTTGGATATGATGCCGCGCGTGGAGCCCTCCTTGCCGGCGGCCTTGCGCAGGGGTTTGAGAAGGAAGTCGCCCAGGGCTATTTCCTCGGCGCCGAGCTGATAGCAGAGGTCGTCGCGGTTGCCCACATGGAACATGCCCTGGAGCTTGGTTATCACGCTGTTGTTGTCGGGCAAGTCGTTGGTGGCGAGCCACTTGGTGAGAGTTTCGTTGCCCTTGATGATGTTGGGCTGGCGGAGTGCGCGGAGGCCCTTTCGCAGGCGCGTCTTGGCCTTGGCGGTAACGAGAATCTGCTCCCATTCGGGCACGGCGGTGGTGTTGCGCGAGGTGAGCACCTCCACCTGATCGCCGCTTTTGAGCTCGCATTGCAGCGGCATGAGCTTGTGGTTGACCTTGCCGGCTATGCAGCACATGCCTATCTGCGAGTGGAGGTGGAAGGCGAGGTCGAGCACGGTGGCGCCCGCGGGGAGCGTCACGAGTTCGCCGGCGGGAGTGAAGACTACAATCTCCGATGCGAAGAGGTTGAGTTTGAGCGTGCTCAGGAAGTCGATGGCGCTCGGCTCGGGATTGTCGAGGATGTCCTTGATGGTTTTGAGCCATGCGTTGAGCTCGCTCTCCTCGTCGCCCTCGCCGATTTTGTATTTCCAGTGCGCGGCGAAGCCCTTTTCGGCGATTTCGTCCATGCGCCGCGAGCGTATCTGCACCTCTATCCAGTTGCCGTCGGGGCCCATCACGGTGAGGTGCAGGGCCTGGTAGCCGTTGGCCTTGGGGGTGACTATCCAGTCGCGCGTGCGTGTCGGGTGCAGCTGGTAGAGGTCGGTGATGGCCGAGTAGATGCTCCAGCATATGGCCTTCTCCTTGGCCGGGTCGTCGCACTCGAACACTATGCGCATGGCATAGAGGTCGTAGATTTCCTCGAAGGGAAGGTGCTTCGACTCCATCTTGTTGTAGATCGAATAGATGGATTTGAGCCGGGCCTTGGCCTCGTATTTCAGTCCGAGGCTGTCGAGGCTGCGCAGGATGGGAGCCGAGAAATCGGAGTACACCGCCGAGCGGCGCGCCTCGCTCTGCTCGATTTTGAGCTTGATGTCGTTGTATATGTCGGGATGCTCGTGCTTGAACGAGAGGTCTTCCAGCTCGGTCTTGATGGCGAAGAGCCCCAGGCGGTGCGCCAGCGGAGCGTAGATGTAGAGGGTCTCGCCGGCTATCTTGTAGCGCTTGTTGGGCGCCATGCTGCCGAGGGTGCGCATGTTGTGAAGGCGGTCGGCCATCTTGATGAGCACCACGCGTATGTCCTCGCTCATGGTGAGGAGGAGCTTGCGGAAGTTCTCGGCCTGCACCGAGGCCTTGTCGCCGAAAATGCCGCCCGATATCTTCGTGAGGCCCTCCACGAGCTGCGCTATCTTGTCGCCGAAGTGCTGGCGGATGTCGTCCACGGTATAGTCGGTGTCCTCCACCACGTCGTGGAGCAGGGCGGCGCATATCGACGTGGAGCCAAGCCCTATTTCGCGGCTCGCTATTCGCGCCACGGCTATGGGGTGCAGTATGTAGGGCTCGCCCGAGCGGCGCCGCACGCCCCCGTGGGCCTCTTTGGCAAAGCGGTAGGCACGCTCGATTATCTCGACTTTCTTGCGGTGGTTGCTCGACAGATAGCCTGCGAGCAGCTCGTCGAAAGCCGCCTGTATGTCGCGTTCTTCGCTGTCGGAGAAATATGCAGTTTCGTTTTCCATTGTGTAAGCGTGCCCATTGAGGCATTATAAATACAAAATTACGACTTTTTGCCTGAAAGCGCCAAAAATTAGCGCAGAAAAATGCAGAAGGCGCGCCACGCCGCCCCTACATCGCCGCTGAAAAAGCGGTGCTTTGTTCTTGCAGCGAGCTGGGTTTCACAGGACGCCCGCAATAGTTAAATTTGTTACAAATATGTGCCAAAAGGCAAAAAATGTAACAATGGTGTAACAAGCTCCGCGCCATTAATGTGCTGGCAATCAGAGGGGTGTGGCCGTTCGAAAATTTACTTTCTTGTATTAACATTTATTTGCCTTAAAAATCTTGCAGCCCGAAATTTAGTTCTGAAATTTGTGATACAAAACAACGACCGAACCACGAAAATCAAACCTACACACTACTTAAAACACCTACATTATGGCACGCACAAGCTTCCAGTCCAATCTTCTCGACCTGCGGGCGAATATGCTGAATTTCGCCCTGATGCTGACCTCCGACCGCGACGACGCCTACGACCTCCTTCAAGACACTACTTTGAAGGCCCTCGACAACGAGGACAAATTCGTCGAAGGCACCAATTTCAAGGGTTGGGTGTTCACCATAATGCGCAACATCTTCATCAACAACTACCGCCGCCGCAGCCGCGCGGCCACCGTGGTCGACACCACCGACAACCTCTACCACCTCAACCTCGGCGAGTCGGGCATCGCCTCGCCCGAAGACACCTGCACGGCACAGGAAATAACCGCAGCCATCAACGAGTTCGCCGACGAGTTCCGCATACCCTTCTCGATGCACGTGGCCGGTTACAAATACGAAGAAATCGCCGCCCACCTGTGCCTCCCGCTCGGCACCGTCAAGAGCCGCATCTTCACCGCGCGCCGCCGCCTCCAGGAGCGCTTCGCCTCCCTGCGCTGACGCCCCCACTGGGTTCGGCCCCAATCTTTCTCTCACCGCATCCTATCCTATTCACTTCCCGTCCGCGCCATTCCGTCGCAGGGGTGGCGCGGACGGCGTCTTCCCGCCGGGATAAATGCACTTTTTGTGCCGAGGGTTGGGAGATGTGGTATTTTATTTTTAACTTTGCAACCGTATAACTAAACTCATAAAGCATGGAAAGTGCAATAGATTGGAGTTCACTCCCTTTCGGTTACTATCCTACGGATTATAACCTCCGCTGCGTCTTCCGCGACGGCAAGTGGGGAGAGATAGAAGTTTCGCAGTCGGAAACCGTCAACATCCACATGGCGGCCACCGCCCTGCATTACAGCCAGGAAATTTTCGAAGGCCTCAAAGCCTTCCGCGGCGCCGACGGCAAGGTGCGCATCTTCCGCCTCGAAGAGAATGCCCGCCGCCTGCGCGAATCGGCCCGCGGTCTGCTCATGGAGCCCGTGCCCGAAGAAATATTCAAGAAAATGTGCATCGAGGCCGTGCGCCTCAACGAGCGATTCGTGCCCCCCTACGGCAGCGGAGCATCGCTCTACATCCGCCCCCTCGAAATCGGCCTCACACCCCGCATCGGCGTCAAGGAAGCCGACGAATACCTCTTCATGGTAATGGTCACTCCCGTGGGTCCCTACTTCAAGGAAGGCTTCAAGTGCACCAAAATCTGCATAATGCGCGACTACGACCGCGTGGCACCCCACGGAACCGGCCGTTGGAAGACCGGCGGCAACTACGCCGCTTCGCTCGGCGCAGGAAAGAAAGCCAAGGACATGGGCTACTCAGCCGTGCTCTACCTCGACCCCAAGGAGAAGAAGTACCTCGACGAGTGCGGCCCCGCCAACTTCTACGCCATCAAGGACGGCAAGTACATCACCCCCAAGTCCGACTCCATCCTCCCCTCCATCACCAACATGAGCCTCATGACTCTGGCCAAGGAGATGGGCATAGAGGTTGAATGCCGCCACATCACCGTCGACGAGCTCGCCGACGTCACCGAGGCCGGCGCTTGCGGCACCGCTGCCGTTTGCTCCCCCATAGGCGAAATCGACGACATCGACACCGGCACCAAGTACATCATAAGCCGCGACGGTGAGCCCGGCCCCGTCACCCGCGAGTTCGTGCGACGCCTCAACGCCATACGCCACGGCGAGGAGCCCGACACGCACGGCTGGATTACCGTGGTGGAATGACACAACTGCCCCACTGGCAAAACTTATTGGCAAAGCACTGTCCGTCCGACCGCCCCGTCGGGTGGATAGTGCTTCTGCATAGCCTCATGGTGGCCTCGCTGGCCATACGTCTGCGCCGTCGCGCCCGTCTGCCCCTCGACGATGGCGAAGTCCTCGCCGCCGCCATGCTCCACGACATAGGCATCGTCGCCACCGACGCTCCCGGCATCGACTGCCGCGGAAGCCGCCCCTATCTCCACCACGGCGTCGCCGGCGCCGACATCCTCCGCGCCGAAGGCGTCGACGAGCGCTATGCCCGCGTGGCCGAGCGACACACCGGCGTGGGCCTCGACCCCGACGAAGCCCGCGCCCTCGGCCTCCCCGACGGCCGCGTCTACATGCCCCTCACGCAGCTCGAACGCCTCATATGCTACGCCGACTGCTTTTACAGCAAGGGCTCGCGCCACGACAAGTTCGACACCGTGGCCCTCGCCGCCACAGCCCCCGTGCTGCGCCGCCGCAAGAGCTTCGACAGCGTGCGCGATGCCTGCGCCCGCCGCGGCCCCGACCAGCTTGCCCGCTTCGACGCCCTCGCCGCCGAGTTCGGCCACCCCTGACGTCCTGACAAACATCCAAAACAACCTCCCGTCTTGCTCATTTCGGCGTTTTTCGGGGTGTAATAAATGTTTAACAACATTACACCCACAAAAAAATGCCGAAAATTTGCGTAATCTCGGAAAGTTTGATTAATTTTGGAGCTTTTTCCCAAAAGTTGAGGCGCGACGCGCCTCCGTGTCTCGTTACTTATCTTAAAAATACATAATCAAACACACGAATGAAACCAAGATTGTTCCTACTCCTGTGCCTGATGGCCCTTGTCCCCGCGCTTTCTGCCGCTGCGGCTACGGTGCTGGGCGTGGTGGTGAACACCTCCGGCGGCCCCGTGAGCGGCGCCTCCGTCTATGTTCGCGACCTCAACCTCCAGGCTACAACCAACTTCAACGGCCAGTTCCGTCTCGACGTCCCCGACGGCACCACGGCTTATGCTGCCGTAGTGTGCGACGGATATGAGAGCGCCGGATTCGACATCACCGCCGCTCGCGCCACCGTAAACGTAGGCGAAATCCGCCTCTCTCCCGTCGACGCCGGAATCGACTACTACGGCGACGCCGAAGACCTCATCTTCGACGAAACAGCCCTCGACGACGACGAGAGCGGCGCTCAGGGTGTCAGCGCTCTCACCGGTGCCAACGACAACATATACTACAACACCGCCTCCTACAACTTCGGCCCCATGTACTTCCGCTACCGCGGCATGAACCAGCAGTACCAGAGCGTGTATATCAACGGCATCAAGATGAACGACCTCGTCCGCGGCCAGTTCAGCTTCTCAACACTCCTGGGCATGACCTCGCGTGCATTCCGCAACAAGACTACATCCATAGGCATGGAAGCCGGTGAGTACGGCTTCGGCGACATCGCAGGCAGCGTGAACTACAACACCACAACCGACCTCTACGCACCCGGCTTCAACGGCTCCGTGGCTTTCACCAACTCCAACTACATGATGCGCGCCATGGCAACCTACGCCACAGGCCTCAACAGCCACGGATGGGCATTCACCGTCAGCGGCATCGTCCGCTACGCCAAGGAAGGCGTTATGGACGGAACATT
Source organism: uncultured Porphyromonadaceae bacterium (assembly GCA_902475285.1). Taxonomy (GTDB): domain Bacteria; phylum Bacteroidota; class Bacteroidia; order Bacteroidales; family Muribaculaceae; genus CAG-873. The sequence goes on along the minus strand of CABRZA010000011.1, from coordinate 14,527 downwards.
CTACAACTCCGCCGGCCTCTTCCTCTCGCTCGAAAAGAAGTTCAACGCCAACCACTCACTCGTCCTCACGGCCTTCGGCGGCCCCACCCAGCGCGCCACAGGCCGCGCTACCGTGCAGGAAGCCTACGACCTCGCCGGCTCAAACCTCTACAACCCCGACTGGGGCTACCAGGACGGCAAGAAGCGCTCATCGCGCATCACCGAAACCTTCGACCCCACAGTGATGCTCAACTGGCTCTTCAAGAAGGACAACACAACCCTCAACACCGCCGCCGCCTTCCGCTCGGCATACTACAACCGCACCGCCCTCAACTACTATAAGGCAACCGACCCCAACCCCGCCTACTACAAGTACCTCCCCTCATACTTCCTCGACCGCGACGACCCCGAGGCCGCCGAGCTCTACACCGACCTCTGGCACAACGACGAGGCTTTCCGTCAGATTAAGTGGGACGACCTCTACCAGATAAACTACCTCAACAACATCCAGAACGAGCAGCTGACAGAGGCCGACAAGAAGGGCTCCTCCTACATCATGGAGAACCGTATCAACCATCAGATCAACCTGATGTTCAACTCCTACCTCAACACCCGCCTCAGCTCCATCCTCAGCCTCCAGGCAGGCGTCGGCTTCAACTACACCCGCAGCTCCAACTTCAAGACCGTCCGCGACCTCATGGGCGGCGAGTTCTGGCTCGACATCGACCCCTTCAGCGACCGCACCATCGCCCTCGCCCCCGAAAAGCTCCAGAACGACCTCGACAACCCCAACCGCCGTGTCGGCGAGGGCGACCGCTTCGGCTATGACTACGACATCCACGCCCTCCGCGCCGACGCATGGCTCCAGAACGTAATCAACCTCCCCAAGTGGGACATCAACTACGGCGTCGAGATGAGCTACACCCAGTATCAGCGCGACGGCAAGATGCGCAACGGACGCGCCCCCGAAAACTCCAAGGGCAAGAGCGACATGCTCCGCTTCGACAACGCCAACCTCAAGGTCGGCGCCGTTTACAAGCTCGACGGACGCAACCAGTTCGCCCTCCACGCCCAGTACGGCACACGCGCACCGCTCTTCGACCAGGTCTTCCTCGCCCCCCGCATCAGCAACGCCGTTATCGACGACGTCGAGAACGAGCGCGACTTCTCCGGCGACATCTCCTACATGTGGAACTACCGCCGCTTCCGCGGTTCGGTCACCGGCTTCTATACCGATGCCTCCAACGCCGTCGAGCGCACAATGTTCTACGACGAAGAGTACCAGACCTCAATCAACTACGTCCTCTCCAACGTGCGCCGCGTATATAAAGGTGTCGAGGTGGGCATGGCATTCAAGATCACACCCTCCATCACCGCCACCTTCGCCGGCACCTACGCCCGCTACCAGTACAAGAACAACCCCAAGGGCACATACACCGTCGAGAACGGCATGTACCCCGACTCAACGCTCACTGTATACCTCAAGAACTACTACCTCGGCTCAACCCCGCAGTACGCCGCCAACATCGGCATCGACTACGCCGCCCCCAAGAACTGGTTCTTCAACATCAACGGTACCTTCCAGGGCGACGCCTACGTGAACCTCGCTCCCCGCTACCACCAGGCACTCCCCACACTCTGGGAGCAGTTCGGCTCGTCGGAAGAGGAACTCGCTGCAAAGGTTAAGGAGCTCTCCGCTCAGGACAAGATCCGCAACGCCTTCACCCTCAACGCCTCCATAGGCAAGGTAATCTACATCAACCGCAAGGTGAGCCTCAACATCAACCTCAACGTCAACAACATCCTCAACAACCGCAACGTCGTCACCTACGCCTACCAGCAGGGACGTATGGACACCAAGGAATTCAACCGCGACAAGTTCCCCACGCGCTTCAACTACGCCCAGGGCATACGCGCTTACCTCAACATCGGTGTGAGATTCTAAACTCCTTTAAACTACGACAATGAATACCAAATATATCTGCATTGCCGCCCTCGGCGCCGCCGCCTTGCTCGGCGCGTGCGACGACAACTTCGAGACTCCCCCGGTGATCATGCCCCCGGTTACCGAAGTCGACGGCACAATTTCGCTCAACGATTTCAAAAACCTCTACTGGGGAACCCTCGCTTCGGGCCCCGCCGAGGTGGGATTCGCCGAATCCGGCGATTCGCTCATATTCGAAGGACGCGTATGCTCCTCCGACGCAACGGGCAACATCTATAAGAACATCGTCGTCCAGAGCCGCGACGAAAACGGCGAGCAGGTCGCCATCGCATTCTCCGTCAACCGCTACGACATCTACGAGCTCTTCCCCTTCGGTCAGGAAGTGGTCGTATACGCCACAGGCCTCCAGATCGGCCCCTACCGCAACCTCTTGCAGTTCGGCTCCGTCAGCGGTGACCAGATGACATTCATGGACGAAGCCGTCTTCACCGCTCACGTCTTCCGCAACAAGCGCGCCCTTCCCCAGCCCGCCCTCGTCGACACCACCCTCGCCGACATTCCCACCGTCGCTGCCGCAAAGGCCAACCAGGAGAGCCTCCGCAAGTGGCAGAGCCGTCTCGTCCGCTTCGACAACGTATCGTGGGTAGAAGCCGGACAGAGCTACGCCCCCACACAGTCCGTCACACGCAACATCGTCGACGCCGAAGGCAACCGACTCCCCGTCCGCTGCAGCTCCTTCGCCGACTTCTCCGACGAAATCATGCCCTACGGCACAGGTAGCGTCGTAGGCATCCTCAGCTACTACGCCTCCGACTGGCAGCTCACCCTCATCGACGCCGCAGGCTCGATAGGCTTCGACGGCGAGGCCCCCGAACCCGTCGTGCCCGACGAACCCACCGGCGACGGCACCGCCGCAAGCCCCTACAACGTGGTCAAGGCCCTTGAGGTGGCCCGCGCGCTCTCTTCCGACCAGCAGGTCGACGCATACGCCGAAGGCATAATCACCGACGTGGAAATAGCCACCGACTACGGCAACGCAACCTATAAGATTGCCGACAAGGAAGGCGGCGAAACTCTCCAGGTTTACCGCGGATACTTCCTCAACGGCGACCGATTCACCGCCACCGACCAGCTCAAGGTCGGCGACAAAGTAGTCGTCGCCGGCAAGCTCGTCAACTTTATGGGCAACACACCGCAGTTCACCACCGGAAGCCGCATCGTCACACTCAACGGACAGGGAAGCACCGGCGGCGGCGACACGCCCGAGCCCGGCGAAGGCACAATCTATTCCGCACTCGCTGCCTCTGCTGCCGAAATCGACTGGACCTTCGAGAACATCGAACTCGGCTCCACATCCTATGTATGGCAGTGGAAGGAATACAACGGCTCCCACTACCTCAACGGCAGCGCCTTCGTAAGCGGTGCCGCTGTCGCAGCCGAAGCCTACGCCGTATCCCCCGTAATCGACCTCACCGGTGCCACCGCCTGCGCACTCACATTCGAGCACGCCGCCAAGTTCCAGACCACACTCCGCACCCTCTGCGCCGTTTGCGTCCGCGAAGTAGGTCAGACAGCATGGACCGAACTCACATGCACATGGCCCGAGGCCGGCTCGTGGACTTTCCAGAGCGCCGGCAACATTAGCCTCGCCGCTTTCGACGGCAAAAAGATTCAGGTGGCATTCCGCTACAAGTCTTCCGCCGAAGGCGCCGACACTTGGGAAATTAAAAACCTTGCCATAACAGGCAATAAATAAGCCGCATAAGCTATGAAAGCAACAAAATATATCAAAGTCTTCGCCGCCGCTGCGGCACTGACGGCGTCGCTCGCCGCCTGTCAGGACGACGTCGACGCCCCCGGCGTCGATAGCCCCGTGGCCGAAAGCACGCCAAACATCACCCTCCTCGAGCTCAAGGAGATGTTCTGGGACGAAGCCACCAACTACGCCGACTCAATCTACGACCCCGACGACGAAAACCGTCGCTTCGTAATCCACGGCCGAGTAATTTCCTCCGACGAGCAGAGCAACGTCTTCAAGAGCCTCATCATCGACGACGGCACAGCCGCCATCCCCTTCTCAATCGACTCCTACAACCTCTACCTCAACTACCGTGTGGGACAGGAAATCGTCATGGACGTTACCGGCATGACCATCGGAAAGTACGCAGGCCTCCAGCAGATGGGCCGAAAGTCATGGTACGCCAACGGTAAGTCCTGGCAGGTGAGCTTCATGTCGCTCGAACGTTTCACCGACAAGGTGCAGCTCAACGGCATCCCTCAGCCCGCGCTCATCGACACACTCACCGTCAACACATTCTCCGAAATCACCGCAACTCCCGAAGGCCTCCGCCACTGGCAGAGCCGACTGGTGCGCTTCAAGAACGTTTACTTTGCAGAAGGCGGTGAGAAAAACTTCTCCGTTTACCACGGCAGCTCAAACGAAGACCAGAACCGAACCATCGTCGACCGCAACGGCGGCAACCTCACCGTCCGTACATCCGGCTACGCCTCATTCGCCGAAGACCGCCTCCCCGCGGGCAACGTCGACGTCGTAGGCCTCCTCAGCTACTACAACTCCTCCTGGCAGATCATCCTCATCGACCGCGACGGCGTAATAGAGGTGGGCGACGTCCCTGGCTCGAAAGAGAAACCCTACGAAGTGCCCCAGGCAATCGCCGACATCGCCAACGGCGTCAGCGCCAAGGGATGGGTCAAGGGCTACATCGTAGGCGCGCTCGCCCCCGAAGTCGAGACCGTAGGCTCCAACGGCGACATCGAGTGGGGTGCTCCCACCGTAACATCCTCGACCCTCGTCGTCGCTCCCGACCCCGACTGCAAGGAAATTTCCCGGTGCCTCCTCGTCGCACTCCCCTCCGAGTCCGTATTCCAGAAGCTCGGCAACCTCCGCGACAACCCCGACAACCTCGGAAAGGAAATCCTTGTCTACGGCAACCTCGGCACCTACATGGGAACCTACGGCATAACCGGCAACAGCGGTAAGGCCGACGAGTTCGAAATCGACGGCGTCAACGCCGGCGGCGAAACCGAGCAGGGCGACGGCTCCGAAGAGAAGCCCTTCAACGTGGCTCAGGTCGTTGCCATGAACCCCCAGAGCACCACAGTGGCCGTCGACGGCGGCACAGGCGTTTGGGTCACCGGATACATCGTCGGATTCATGCCCACAGGCGGCTCCTCCACAACACTCAGCGGAACTGTCTTCGGCACAGAAGGCGCCGCAAACACCAACCTCGTTATCGGCCCCACAGCCGACTGCACAAACTACTCCCAGTGCGTCGGCATACAGGTGCCCGCAGCCATGCGTGCCTCCCTCTCGCTCGACAAGAACCCCGGCAACCTCGGCAAGCTCCTCTCCGTCAAGGGCGACATCATGAAGTACTGCGGAGGTCCCGGCGTCAAGAACCTCACTGCCAACAAGCTCGACGGCAACGGCTCGGGAGGCGACACTCCCAACCCTCCCGCGGGAGAGGCCAAGGGCGACGGCACCCAAGCAAATCCCTACAATGCAGTGGCTGCCTATGCAGCGGCTTCCGCACTCGCCGAAGGCGAATCAAAGGCTGCCTACGTCCAGGGCAAGGTAATGAGCATCGGCGAGCTGAGCACCCAGTTCGGCAACGCCACATATAATATAGGTGATGCCGAAGGCGGCCAGACTTTCTCAATCTACCGCGGCTACTACCTCAACGGCGACAAGTTCACCTCCACCGACCAGCTCAAGGTAGGCGACGAAGTCGTTGTCGCCGGCGACTTGGTCAACTTCAAGGGCAACACCCCGCAGATGACCACCGGAAGCAAAATCATAAGCATCAACGGTAGCACCACGCCCTCCACTCCCGATACCCCCGACGTGCCCGACACCCCCGACGTGCCCGACACCCCCGCAGTGCCCGGCGACGTCATAACCCTCCCGCTGAGCACATTCACATCCCTCGCCGACGGCGCTCCCGTCACCGCGCAGGGCATCACATTCACCGCCGCTCAGAACGGCGGCACTACACCCCCCAAGTGCTACTCCGGCGACATGCGCCTCTATGCCGACAACACCCTCACCGTTAGCGGCATGCGCATGACAAAGATTGTATTCTCCCTCGCCGCTATCGCGCAGTACGGCGAGTTTACCCCCTCAACCGGCAAACTCGAACCCGCTCAGGCAGCCGGCGACAAGACCATCACATGGGTCGGCGACGCCACTTCCGTAACATTCACCGTAAGCCACGACGCCGTCTTCACCGACCCCGCCAAGCGCGGCCAAATCCGCTTCACCCAAGTAGTAATCGACACCGCCAAATAACCCACGGCGGCCCCGCCGCCACACCGCCGGCCCCTCCACGGGGCCGGCTTTTTTATCCCCCCCCTACACACACTCTCTCCTCCCCCACAAATAGCAGTGCATCAGCAAAGTAGGGGCGCAATACATTGCGCCCGCCCAGCCTGCACTAACTTCCCCTCCGCGCCCTCTGTGCCTCTGCGTGAAATATATTCAGCTCGCGCGCGTGCGCGAGCCCTCTGTGCCTCTGTGTGATATTTCCTCACCCTCCCACTTTGTTAAAGTTTTAAAAAAATGTTTGTTAAACCTTTGCAATGTCACAAATATTGTATATTTTTGGCGTGAAAATTCATGACAGACCTTCCGGGGCCTGTATATCGTCTGCCTTAAAACGCACAAAATATAAACAACATACTCTTTTATTAACCTAACAATCAGTAACATGAAATTTCAATTACGCAATTTCGCTGTGGCTGCTGCTCTCGTAGCTTCGGTCGCTGCATTCGCGGAAGCTCCTACCGTTACTATGAAATGGCGCCACGCTCTCGGCCTCACTACCGAGGACGTTCGCGGAGGCAACGCATACGGTGGTGAAGTCTACTTCGAAGACGGTACCAACCACGCCATCAAGGCTATCGGTGCCGACGGTCAGGTCCGCGTCGTATACCAGCACGATGCAGCCATGAACCGTGGCTTCACTATGGACGATGCCGGCAACATCATGATTCAGCCCGCATGGCCCACATCTGCTGCAAATCAGTACAACTTCCTCCTCATCCCCGCTGGCTCTGCCGAAGCCACACCCATCACAATCGCTCTCCCCGCCGAGTTCGTTGCTAACCGTAGCGATATGCTCGGCCGTGCTGTCGGCGACTTCATGAGCTACGACGGCGGTCTCTTCTTCCTCACCGCTGCCGGCATGACCTTCCCCGCTCCCGTTTGGATGGCCGAAGGCGCGCAGGTAAACGGCGAAGATGGCGTCGTTGGCGGTTTCGATCCCGCAATGCCCGTAGCCGCTGCCTCCCAGTGCTACGCTATCCCCTCCATCGAATCGATGGAAGACTTCGACGAAGAACTCATGCACACTCAGTTCTACTGGCACGTCTACAACAACACCGCCGGTGAAATCTTCTACGTCGACGAGAACAACGGTGCTGCCAAGCTCAATGTCCCCACTCTTCCCGAAGGATACAACTTCCGTCAGAACGGCTTCGAGGTATTCACCCTCGGCGGTGAGCGCTATGTGGCCCTCAAGGCCGACAAGGGCGGTAACTGGACTTCCAACTTCATTATTGCCAACGAAGCTACCGGCGAAGTTATCTTTACTTCCGACAACGGCGAGGCTCCCTCCGAATTCAACGACACCAAGACCGGCAACGGCGGCCTCATCGTGGCTCGAAAGGTGAGCGACTACAAGGTTGAGCTCTATCAGATCTACGCCAGCGGCGACAAGGCCAAAATCTTCGGCGCTATGTACGAGGTGGCTCTTTCCGAACCCGAACCCCCCATTCTGCCCCTCTACATCGCCGGTCAGTTCCAGGGCTGGAACTTCGGCTCCCCCGCTGAGTTCACCTACGCCGACGGCCTCTACACCTACGAGTTCACTCAGACCGGTGGCGGTTTCAAGATTTCCACCACTAAGGGTGAAAGCGCAGGCGACTGGGCGGCTTTCAACGCCGGTGGTCTCACCATCGCCGAAGGCAGCCTCTCCCTCCAGCCAGGCAACACCTACGCTCTTGCAGAGAACAGCGACGCAGGCGACTTCATGCTCCCCAACGGACAGTACACCCTCACCGTCGATCTCGCTGCAAAGACCCTCAAGGTCGAAGGCGAAGTTGATGTATTCGTAGCTCCCGTACTCAACCTCCGCGGCGAATTCAACGGATGGGGTACCACCGCTTTCGAAACTACCGGTGAAATCGTCAACGGCGAAGTTACCTACACCCTCCACCTCGACGCTATCAAGGGCGGATTCAAGCTCGCTTACGACGACTGGGCAAACTCCTTCGGCGGTCCCGCCATCGAAGGTGCCGGCGAATACGTAATGTCGAAGACCAACAGCAACAACGCCGAATTCGTCAACGAGCTCAAGAACGTCAACCTCACCGCCGTGATGCCCGCCGTCACCGGTGCTTCCGACATCAAGCTCATCGTCGAAGTAATTGCTCCCAAGCCCGAGCGCAAGGCTTTCGCATACAACCTCAAGGCTGAAGATGCCGGCGACGCATACAACGTTACTTTCGACGTTGCAGGCAAAGCCCTCGCTGCCTCAGTTGTTGTTACCCCCGTGGGTGGTGGCGACGCCATCTACTTCCCCGTGGCTGAAGTTGCCGCTACCGGCAATGCTCTCGCCATCGCAAAGAGCGACCTCAGCAACGAAGTTTCCTACAACTGGGCTGTCGAAATCGCTTCCGTCGAAAACCAGGTAGCCGGTCTCGTGGCCAGCGATGAAATGGCCAACGACCAGTGCGGCAGCGTTATTCCCTTCACCGATCCCGCTCAGGCTTCCTTCGGCTACACCGTCGTTGCCAACGGCAAGAACGCTGGTGTCGACATCTTCAACCCCGCTGGCGAGAAGGTGGCCGACAAGCTCTTCGTAAACCATCTTATGCTCGGTGGCGTAACCACCAGCCGTTCCAACCCCTTCCGTGGCAATGAATACGAAGGAAAGGCTGTTGTTGCTACTTGGGGCGACACCGGTTACGGTGCTGTCGTTATCGACCCCCTCAACACCGAAGCCGAACCCTTCACACTCTTCGCTGGCGAAAAGGACGGAAACGGCAACTTCGTTTACGAAGGCGTCAGCCTCGGCGGCGGCACTGCCGGTATCTCCTTCATCAAGGACGACGAAGGCGAACCCTACATGCTCAGCTTCTCCGAAGACCACGCTGGTAATGCCAACACAATCGTCCGCTACCACCTCAGCTCGCCTTGGCAGATCACCGAAGCTCCCGTTGAACTCGGCTACGGCTCTCTCCTTGCCAACACCAACGTCGACCTCGTTACCTACGGAAAGGGCGTATTCGCTGCTCAGGTTCGCAGTGCCGGAAACAACATTGCCGGTTGCCCCTGCTTCGTTTACATCTCCGACGTCCTCGGCGACCACTTCATGGCCATGACTTCCGCCGACGAAGGCATCAGTCAGTACATCGACAACAGCACCGCTAGTGTGGCTGTTAGCCCCGACGGAAAGCTCTTCGCTGCCGACCTCCGTGGTAAGATCGTTATCTTCGACCTCGCTACCGACGAATACGGTGATCCCGCACTCACTTACCGCACCGAATTCGAAGTTCCCGACCATGCTTGGGGTATGATTCGCTTCGACGCCGCTGGCAACATCCACGCTTACTATCGCAACCTGGGCTACCGCGTATTCGCCCTCGCCGAAGAAGCTCCCAAGGCTCTCACACCTGCTCCCGCCGACAACACATTCCTTGGCACAGGCACAGCTGTTGAAAGCATCGCTATCGACGCCGCTGCTCCCGTTGAATACTTCAACCTCCAGGGCGTTCGCGTCAACGCCGAAAACCTCACCCCCGGCATCTACGTTCGCCGCCAGGGCAAGGTTGCTACCAAAGTCATCGTGAAGTAATTCACCACATACCAACACAAATCCCCGCCCCCCCCGGCGGGGATTTTTTTATCCCCCCTTCCCCCGCAGTAGGCCGCGATTAATCGCCGCCGCCCCTCCAACGCAAGTAGGAGGGTGTTGCAAAACTCAAAAGTAGGAAACAATCATTTTTTTGTGTGTATCCAAAGGATTGATTAGCAACGAGTAGGGACGCAATACATTGCGCCCGCTTAGGCTGAACATTCTAAAAACTACCGTTTTGCAACACCCTCGCCCAGGCTGTACATTCTAAAAACATCTATTTTGCAACACCCCCGCCCCTCCCGCACTAACATCCGCAGCGCCTAAGGGTGCTGCATTTTTGTCCCCGGCCGCGAGCTTCAGCGAGCCCCTCGTCCCTCCCCCAAATAATCCCGCCTGCGAGCCCCTCTGCGCCTCTGCGTGATATTTCCCCGAAGCAAACCCTCCGTGTCTCCGTGCCCTCCGTGCGAGCCAATTTTTCGCCAATTTCTGCCAATTTTCAAAATTACTGTTAAAAATTCAATTCACATACGTTAAAAACCCCCTTTTTACCCCGATTTTTTCCCATTGGGAAAAAATCGGGGATAGACCCCTTAACCTCGGTTGTAATTTTGCAATGTCGATCGACAATTATACAAAATCTCTAAATCAAAAATCAATTATGGAAACAACCGATGAACAAACTCTTGCAAATGCTCCGGAAAACAATACCACCGGACATGCTGACACCGCGAATGCTCCTGCGCCTGATCAGAATCATTCTCCTGCTACTGATGCTCCTCATCTGAGCACTCCCCGAACCTCTACCCCTCAGCCAACCGGCATCCCCGTCGGAAGCCTTAGCTTCCTCTCAAACATTCAGCCCGACTTCTGGGACTGGTAATCTAAAAAATGCTGCGCAGCAAAAATCCCCAATCCCCATTAAAAAACAATCCCAAATTCCCATTAACCAATAACCATTAAAAATTATGAACGCAAATCAAACCGCCGCTATAAACGGCACCCCCCTCACCACTCAGAACATCGCAGAAGCCGCTCCCGGACTCCTCCGAAACAGCATCGACGAACGCATCGTCCGCATACGGCCCATGTCCACTCCCATCGACCAGCTCTCGCGTTGCGGCATGGCACGTCGCGCCTCCGCAATGACCGTAGAGTACTACTCCGTCAACACAAAGGAAACGCAGACAGCCCTAACCGCAGCACTCGCAGAAGGACGCAACATCGGAGCCGACAGCCGTACCTACGTCATGCACACAAATAACGACGAAATATTCGAACCCTCCGACACCGTACTCTTCCCCGCCGTAATGTGCCTCGACGCCAATGAGAAAAAGACTCCCTTCGTTGTATACGTCGTTGGCAAAGCTGCCGCCGGTGGCGTCGAAGTCTTCCCCATTAACCTAAACACCACTAAGGGAATGGGCACTGTCACAACAGGCGTCCCTGCAACTAAGGCCGGCGACACAGCCGTCCGAATGGGACGAGCCGCTACCGAGCTCGACGTACAGACGCCCCAGTTCGCCGTCCTGCCTCAGAAGGCTTCCAACAACTGCCAGATATTCAAAATGCAGGTAGAGCAGAGCACACTCGCCCAAATCGCCGAGAAGGAAGTCGGCTGGACCTTCAACGACCAGGAAGAAGCAGCCGTTATCGACATGCGCCTCGGAATGGAGAAAAGCTTCATCTTCGGCATGCCCGCCAAAATATACATGCCCGACAAAGGCGAGTATGTATACCTCACCGGTGGCATATGGAACCAGGCCGAGGCCGAACACGACCTCATCCTGCCCGGCCTCACCGAAAACGATCTTATCGAAATGTGCCGAAAGGCCTTCACTGGCAACAACGGCAGCAAGCGTAAGATTCTGATCGCAGGCAGCGGACTCATGACTGCCCTCAGCCAGCTCGAATACACCAAGTCAATTCGCTCCGGCGAAACGAAAGTGAAGTGGGGCATAGAGTTCAAGGAGTTCGTAAGCAACTTCGGTACGCTCTACATCGTCCACTCCGAGGTCTTCGACCAGTGCGGCCACGAGAACGACGGCTTCATCGTCGACCCCAACTACATGACAAAGTACGTCCACCTTCCCTTCCAGGCCGAAAAACTCGACCTCCGGAAGTCGGGCCAGCGAAACACCGATGCTGTAGTCCTCACCGAAGCGTCATGCCTCGTGCTGCGCTACCCCAAGGCTCACATGCGAGTGAAAGGCACAGTCCAGTAGTACCCCTCTAATTCTACGATTGTGAAAATCACGCTCTCCAAATCGCGAATCCTCGAACTCCGCCGCCTCGCGGCGGGGCTCGGGAACGCGAGGTCCGACTGCTCAATCGAGTATACCGACGGCCTCGACGTCGACGCGCTCCTTCTCCAGCGCCTCCGCTATCGATACCTCGAACTCCTCGACACCGCCGACACTCGCCTCCTCGCGCCCGACAACATTGCCTCATCTGTAATCGCAGCACACACCGCCGACGGAGGCGTCCGCCTCAACCTACCCGCGGCGTGCCGCCGCGTGTTCGAGGTCAGATTGCCCGGCTGGAACCGCGCCGCTCGCCTCGTCCACGCAGGGGCTGACGCAACAGCATTGCTACACCGGCAGGCAAACCCTTATGCCCGGGCAACGCCCGAGCACCCCGTGGCCATATGTGCCGGCGAAGGCTGTGCCGGAACGGCTCCCGACATCCTCTGCTATCCCGCACCCGACGGCATCCCCGCACCACTCTCGGTTGTCGCAGTAACCGACCCCGGCGAAGAATCCTACATCCTCGACGAAGCCGCCCTCCCCATCCTCCTCGAATCCCAAACCCCAGTAACTATTTAAAAGAATAAGAAAGAGAATATTTTATAAATCCGCAACGAAGTAGGGGCGCAATATATTGCGCCCGCCCAGGCTGTACATACTAATCCGCCCAGGCTGTACATACTAAAAATTAATTGAAATGGAAAAACGACCCGATATACTTAAAGATGCATGCGACGCATGGCTCCGTGGCGCCGAACTCCGCCGCCGACGCGAACGCTGCAAACGATACACCTACGGCGACCAGTGGAGCGACACCGTCCGAACCGCCCGAGGATACGAACCCGAGCACGTACCCATGGAGCGCTCCGGCGTAAAACCACTCACCAACAACCTCATCCGCCAGCTCGTCAAAACCGTAGTAGGCCATTACCGCAACCGTGCCGCCGAAGATGGCAGATACACCCGCGGCGAACACGCCGACATGGCACGCCTTAACAACCTCGCCGAACTCGACGCCCGCCTTCTCGAAGAGTTCCTAATCTCAGGCTGCGCCGTGCAGCGCATCGTCGCCGAAGACCGCTTCGGCAACCACGCTGTGTGGGTCGAGAACGTCGACATGCGCCGATTCTTCGTCAACGCATTCTCCGACCCCCGCGGATGGGACATACACTTCATAGGCCAGCTCCACGACTTCACCTTCCCCGAAGTAGTCGCCCGCTTCGCCGGAGGCTCAAGCACCAGGGCACGCGAGCTGCGCGAGCTCTTCTCCCGGGCGCACACCGGCACCGTGGCATTCGCAGGCGACCCCCTCGGCGTTTGCGGCGATTCCGTGGGCTTCTTCCGCCCCTCCGACCCCGCACACTGCCGCGTGATCGAGGTCTGGACCCTCGACAGCTTCTTCTCCGACGATACCTCCGACGCCTCCGACACCGAATTCTCCGTAGCCCTCCGATGGCACTGCCGATGGCTCGCCCCCGACGGCACCCTCCTCGCACAAGGCCCCTCGCCCTATGCCCACGCCTCGCATCCATACCAAATAAAGTTCTACCCGCTCACCGACGGCGAAGTGCACAGCTTCGTCGAGGACGTAATCGACCAGCAGCGATGCATCAACCGCATGGTGGTGCTCATCGACAAGATGATGGCAACGTCGGCAAAGGGTGTACTGCTCTTCCCCATACGCCAGATGGTCGACAACATGTCGTGGACCGAAATCACCGAGCGCTGGGCACAGTCCGACGGCGTCATACCCATATCCGGCCAGGGTGAGTTTCCCCGCCAGGTCGTCTCCAATCCCGCCGCCGGCGGTGCCTACCAGCTGCTCGAGCTCCAGATGAAACTCTTCGACGACATCTCGGGCGTCGGCGAAGCACTCGCCGGACGCGCTGGTGGCACCGCGAGAGGCGTGGAAATGCTTCAAAGCCAAATACGTGCCGCATCAATAGGCCTGCGCGACGTATTCGACACCTTCTCCACTTTCGTCGACATGCGCAACGCTAAGGCATTGGCAACTATCAGAGCTTAAATACTAAAAATAGTCTAACAAATGCAAAATAAAATGAAAAACACTTGACAAATCCAAAATTGCATCGTAACTTTGCATCAGCAAACAGAGAGAAAGATTAGTTTTTGTATAGGCAATTATCGACAGGACAACATTACAACCCACACATAAGTGAATCATAGGTTAGGATGCAATTGCTCGCGACGGGTAGTTGCATTTTTTTTACCCCTCGCCTTCCCCCGACCGCCACAATCCGCCGCGCCCCAATTCGCCCGGTAGGGACGCTTTTTAAAGCGTCCTCCCCTCTAATGCAAACTGCTATGGTTTAGAAAGTTACTATCACCTGAGCGGGGTGTTGCAAAAGGCCGTGTTTTAGCAAGAGTCGCGAAGCGACGATATTATTGTTAACCCCAGACGACCGCAGGGAGTCTGGGGATTCAAGTGCAAAACCGACGAATGAGTCTCGAAGAGACGA
>CABRZA010000010.1 GCA_902475285.1 uncultured Porphyromonadaceae bacterium | reverse complement strand
TAGAGTGTATAGGGCTGATAATCAGTTGTTAGGATGCTGATATGTGGCGATGGAGCTCCACGATCAAACAAAATGACTCGCAGAAGCTCCCCGCTTGGACAAAAAGCATGAGAGGCACGCCGGTTGCGCCATGTCCCGGGGCAGTCTATTTTTTGTAGAGGTAGATTGCGGTGAAGGTGAGACCGCGGGCGAGGAGGTAGGCGTTGAAGGCAAGCCACAGGCCGTCGTTGCCCATTGAGCGGGTGGCGATGTAGGTGAGGGCGAAAACGGCTACGGCGACAGCCATTGCCACCACCATGGCTCGCGAGCGGACGAGGCCGACGAAGATGCCGTCCCACACGAAGGCTGCGAAACCGCAGAGGGGCACGGCGAAGGTCCAGGGCAGGAAGTAGGCGGCCACGGTGCGCACTCCGGTGTCGTCGGTGAGCAGACGCATGAATGTTTCGCCGGCAATGAGGTAGAGCGTGCTGCATGTCAGGGCGCATACACTGCCTATGAGCATGAGTCGCCCGATGATGTGGTTGAGGCCGGATGTGTCTCCTGCGCCGCTGTATTTGCCGGCCAGCGCTTCGCCGGCGAAGGCAAATCCGTCGATGAAGAAGGAGAATAGCATGAAGAGCTGCAACAGGAGGGCGTTGGCGGCAAGGATAGTCGAGCCCTGCACGGCGCCGGCATGGGTGAACCACAGGGTTACGGCCACGAGGCAGGCGGTGCGGAGAAAGATGTCGGAATTGACGCGGAAATAGGAGCGCAGTGCTTTGGGGTCGACAATCTCTTTCAGCGGAGGCAGGGCAGGGCGGTACTTGCGGTAAGTGATGGCGGCGGCGATGATGAGGCCTGTCCACTGCGCGGTCACGGTGCCCAGGGCGACGCCCTCAATCTGCATGCCGAAGCCGAAGACAAGGGCGATGCTCAGGAGGACGTTGAGCACGTTGATGCTCACGGCCACGGCCATTTGGGCGCGTGCGTTCTGCATGCCTAAGAACCATCCGGAGAAGGCGTAGCCCATCGTCACGGCCGGCGCGCCCCAGATGCCTATGTCGAAGTATTGGCGCGCCACGTAGGCCGTCCGGCCATCGGCATCCAAGAAGTTGAGTATGAAGTTGCCTACGGGCTGGCTGAGAATCAGGAGCGCCAGCCCCAGCAGGAGGGCTGCGGCGATGCTGCGGTAGAGGGTGAGGATTTGCCTGGCTTCGTCGCGCGCGCCTACCGCCTGTGCTGTGAAGCCCGTGGTGCCTGTGCGCAGAAAGTTGACCAGCCAGTAGAGCATGTTGAACATGGCTCCCCCGACGGCGATGGCGCTGATGAAGATTTCAGAGCCGAAATGGCCCGTTATGGCCACGTCGACGAGGCCGGGAAGGGGTATAGTGATATTTGCCGCTATCGCGGGAAGGGCGATAGCGGCAATCTGTCGGTTTATTGATTCGGGTTTGCGGGTCACTTCTTCTTGTCGGTGGCGCAGGAGGCGGCGTAGAGGAATATTATGATTGCGGCATAGGCCACGAGGCCCAGAATCTGAGGCATGAAGTCGAGGCCGTTTGTAGGCGGTTCGACGCCGCAGAGTATGGTAATGGCGCTGAATACGCCGAATAGTGCGCCGCCGGCGATGAGGCCGGATGCAACGAGAGTGCCTCGGTCGGCGCGTGCGCGTGCCACGGCGGCATCCTTCGAGCTACGGCCTACGAACCACGACACCAGTCCGCCGACAAGCATTGGGGTGTTGAGCTGCAAGGGGAGGAACATGCCCAGGCAGAATGCCAGCGCGGGGACGCCGAGCCAGTTGAGGAGCAGTGCGAGGACGGCGCCGGTGATGTAGAGCATCCAGGGCGTCGAGCCGCCCGTCATCATGGGTTCTATTACCTTTGCCATGGCGTTGGCCTGGGGTGCGGCGAGGGCGGTCTCGCCCGTGAAGCCGTATACCTGGTTGAGGAGGAGCATGACGCCACCGACGGTGGCTGCCGATACGAGGGTGCCGAGGAATTTCCACTGCTCCTGCTTGCGGGGGGTGGAGCCTACCCAGTAGCCGATTTTAAGGTCGGTGACGAAGCCGCCGGCCATGGAGAGGGCGGTGCACACTACGCCGCCGAGCACCATTGCGGCCACGATGCCCGATGTGCCGTTGAGGCCTATGGCCACGAAGACGGCGGAGGCGATGATGAGTGTCATGAGCGTCATGCCGCTCACGGGATTGGAACCCACGATGGCTATGGCGTTGGCGGCCACGGTGGTGAAGAGGAAGGCGATGAGCGTCACCACCAGCCATGCCACAAGGGCCTGCCAGAAGGTGTGGATTACGCCGAACCAGAAGAAGAGCAGCACGCCGATGAGTGCGAGGGCGGTGAAGTAGGAGATGTGCTTCATGGAGATGTCGGTCTGCCAGCGCACGGGTTTCTCGGCGGCCTGCTGGCCTTTGAGTTCGCGTGCGGCGAGGCCCACGGCCTGCCCTATGATGGCGCGCGATTTGACGATGCCTATGATGCCGGCCATGGCTATGCCGCCGATGCCTATCATGCGGGCGTAGTCGCCGAAAATCTGCGCGGGAGCCATGGCGGTGATTTCAGGGCTGCCGTAGGCACCGAGCAGGGGTATCACAAACCACCATACGAAGGCCGAGCCGGCGAAGATCACGAAGGCGTATTTGAGGCCCACGATGTAGCCCAGGCCGAGGACGGCGGCGCCGGTGTTGCACGACACTACGACCTTCCACTTGTCGGCCAGTGCCTGTCCCCAGCCGTAGGCCGTGGTGGTGATGTTCTCTGCCCAAAGGCCGAATGTGGCCACCAGATAGTCGTAGACACCGCCGATGAGCGAGGCCACGAGGAGCAGGGCGGCCTGGCTGCCCGAGCCTTTGTCGGTGGCGTTGCTGCTCATGAGCACCTGCGTGGTGGCGGTGGCTTCGGGGAAGGGATACTTGCCGTGCATGTCCTTTACGAAGTACTTGCGGAAGGGTATGAAGAAGAGTATGCCGAGCACGCCGCCGAAGAGCGAGCTGAGGAAGAGTTCGAGGAAGTTGACGGTGATTTCGGGGTGCGACTCTTGAAGGATGTAGAGCGCCGGCAGGGTGAAGATGGTGCCTGCGACGATTACGCCCGAGCAGGCGCCTATCGACTGGATTATGACGTTCTGTCCCAGGGGGTCTTTCTTTTTTAGGTATCCCGAGAGGCCCACCGCGATGATGGCGATGGGTATTGCGGCCTCGAACACTTGGCCTACCTTTAGGCCGAGGTAGGCGGCTGCGGCGCTGAATATCACGGCGAGGATGAGGCCCACGGTGACGGAGTAGGGCGTCACTTCGGCGTAGGTGCGCGCCGGGTGCATCACCGGGCGATAGGTCTCGTCGGCGCCCAGTTCCATAAAGGCGTTTTCGGGCAGGTCGATGGGGTCGACGTCGGCCGCCGGGATGTCGACGGGCTTGCTTGGCTTCTTGATTGGTTCCATTATGGTGGTTTTTAGATTATTTGCGAGGAATTTTGAGCTTCTGTCCGGCCTGTATGAGAGTGCCGCCCATGTTGTTGGCACGCTGTATGGCCTTTACGGTCACTCCGTAGCGCTTGGCGATTTTTCCGAGATTTTCGCCCCGTCGCACTGTATGGGTGGTGTAGGCCGGCTGCTTGCGTTTGGGCTTTGCCTTGGGCTTCGACTGAGGCTTGGTCTCGGAGGCCTGGGCGTTCTCCGAGTTCTCTGAGATCTCGGTCTGTTCGGGCTTGGCCGTGAAACCGGCGGCTACTTCCTGAGCCGGGGTGGCGGTGGTGTCGGCGGGAGCGGCTTCGGGAGTCGACGCGGGAGTTTCGGCAGGAGCTGCCGTTTCTTTCTTTGGCTCGGGCACGGGTTTGGGCGCAGGCTTGTAGCGGCGCTGCACGGTTACGATTTTCAGCTTCTTGCCTTGCTTCACCCTCTTGCCCACCTTGTTGTGCTTGCGTATGCTCGATACCGACACGCCGTAGCGCTTGGCAATCTTTGTCAGAGTCTCGCCGCGCTTCACGGTGTGGTATACCACCACTTCCTCGTCGTAGTACTCGCCCTTGGCGTCGCGGCCGGTCACGGCGTCGCTTGCGGGCTCAACGTATCCGCGGCGGCTGTACTTGGCCGCGTCGTGGTTTACGATAGAGTCTTCGTTGGCTACGTAGGCCAGCGTCTGCAAGGAGGGGAGCACCAGCGAGTAGGGCTTGATATCGCCCGGAATCACATCCTTGCGGAACTGCGGATTGAGGGCGCGGAGCTCGGCCATGGGTATGGCGAGCACGTCGCTTATCTGGCGGAAGTGCACGCGGCGCGTGACATGGACGGTGTCGGTCACGATGGGCTTGCGCGCCAGTGCCGGCGATATGTTGTGGTCTTTGTGATAGTTCATTATGTAGTTGGCGGCGATGAAGGCGGGCACATATCCGCGCGTTTCCTTGGGCAGGAACGGATATATCTCCCAGAAATCATGCTTGCCCTCGCCGGCGCGGCGGAGAGCCTTGTTGACATTGCCGGGGCCGCAGTTGTAGGCGGCGATGGCCAGCGACCAGTCGCCGTAGCTCTGGTAGAGCTGTTTGAGGTATCGTGCGGCGGCGTCGGAAGCCAGATAGGGGTCGCGGCGCTGGTCGACGAGGCTGTTCACCTCGAGCCCGAGGCCCTTGGCAGTGTCGGGCATGAACTGCCACAGACCGGCGGCGCCGGCCTTCGATACGGCTGTGGGCAGGAGGGCGCTCTCAATCACCGGCAGGTAGCGGAGCTCGTTGGGCATGCCGTGGCGCTCGAGGGCTTCCTCGAAGATGGGCATGTAGTAGAGGCTCAGGCCGAGCATGTTCTCCACCAGTTGGCGCTTGCGGTTGGCGTAGTAGGATATGGTGTTGCGCACCGGGCCGTTGAGAGGCATCTCAATCTCTACGGGGAGCGCTTGCAGGCGCGATATGATGAGCTCGTCGTTGAGTTCGGCCTGGGGCTTGTGGTCGGCGTCGTAGTCGAGCACGGCATAGTTGGTTAGATACCAGTCTTCGAGCATGGCCTTTGTGTCGGTCTCGAAGCTTTCGGGGAGTATGAGCGATGCCGCGGGCACGGTGGCGGTGACGTCGCGCACGCTCTGCGCCCATGCCGCGGGAGCTGCCAGCGCGGCACACAGTGTGATGACTTTAAGGATATTGTTCATAGTCGGGTTAGAAGTTTAGGGCCCATACCAGGCCGACAGAGGGCTTGACGTTTCGTCCGTCCTGGAAGACGGCGGGGCTGACGTCGATGGAGAGGTCGGGTGTGATGTCGAAATGCGACAGCGAGGCGTCGACGTAGGCGTCGACCATGGCCACCAGATAGACGCCCACAATGGCAATGATGCACAGGTCGCGGTTGCGGCGGTAGAAGTTCTTGCGCGATTGAAGGATGTTGGTGAGCCAGGTGCGGTCGAGATCGCTTTCCGACGTCGTCGGGGGGAAGAAATTCATGTAGGAGTTGGTCGAGGGATCGTTGTCCATGATGTCGCGGTATGCCCGGGTATAGTCGTTGAGCATGCTGTTGTTCCACGACGTGGCGTATCCCAGGCCCATGAAGGCGCCCACGACGATGGGTAGCTTCCAGTACCGCCGGTTGTAGAGCTGCCCCAGACCGGGGAACAGTGCCGACATCCACACGGCGCGCGTGGGGTTGGGGTTGAACTCGGTGTCGCGTTCCTCCCAGGTGTCGAAGTCCCACTTGCGGGATGTTGACACCGTGCTGTCGGCGGGAGCTGCTACGGCCTCGCCGAGAGTAACTTCCACGCTGTCGGGAGCGACGGCCGACGCCGGAAACTCGCGGGCGACGGGGGTGCCGTCGATGTCGTCGGGTATCTGTGCGGCAACGCCGGGACAGCCGGCTAAGGCTGCCACGGCGGCGAAGAGGATGGCTCCGATACGCTTCCTGAATGCTCTATAAGTCATTTTGTTTCAGCGAGTCGAAGAGTGTTATGAGCCTCTGGAGCTCGTTCTCGTCCTTGAATTGCAGTGTGATGCGTCCTCGTCCGTTGTTGTCGCAGGCAAACTGCACCGGCGTGCGGAACACCGCCGACAGATGCTGGCGGAGTTCGGCGAAGTCGCCGGCGCTGCGGCTGCGGGCTTTCTCCTTGCCCTCGTTGGCCTCGAGTGTGCGGGCGAGTTCCTCCACCCGGCGTACCGAGAGACCTTGTTTCACAATCTGCTTGTAGAGCTTGAGCTGCAGTGCCGGGTCGGAGATGGTGAGGAGCGCGCGTGCGTGGCCCATGTCGATTTTGCGCTCGCTCAGGCCAAGCTGCACGTCGGCCGGGAGCTTGAGCAGGCGCATGAAGTTGGCTATGGTGGCGCGCTTCTTGCCTATGCGTTCGCTGAGGCGTTCCTGTGTGAGGCCGTGCTGGTTGATGAGCTTGCGGAAGGTGAGGGCAATCTCGATGGCGTTGAGGTCCTCGCGCTGTATGTTCTCGATTAGCGCCATTTCGGTGAGCTCGGTCTCGGAGGCCGTGCGTATGTAGGCGGGCACTGAGGCAAGGCCGGCCATGAGTGCGGCGCGGTAGCGGCGTTCGCCGGCGATAATCTGGTAGGTGTCGGGCCCGGTGAGGCGCAGGCTCAGGGGCTGGATGATGCCCAGCTGTGCTATCGATTCGGCGAGTTCGCGCAGGGCTTCCTCGTCGAAGTTTCTGCGCGGCTGGTCGGGGTTGGGCGTTATGCGGTCGAGAGGTATCTCGTTTATGGCCGAGGTGTCGGAGGCCGGCACGTCGTCCATAGGGATGAGAGAGTCGAGGCCGCGGCCCAGGGCGTTGCGTTTTACTGCCATTTCTTCGAGGGGTGTTTAGCTTGCCTGGCGGGGGCGCAGCTTGGAATGTTTGAGGATAATTTCTTTCGCCAGAAGTATGTGGCTTGTGGCGCCGCGGCTTTCGGAGTCGTAGAGCAGGGCGGGGAGGCCGTGACTCGGCGCTTCGCTCAGACGGATGTTGCGCGGGATGACGGTGTTGAACACCATGTCGGCGAAGTGGCTTTTGAGCTCCTCGTAGATTTGGTTGGCCAGGCGCAGGCGCGCATCGTACATGGTGAGGAGAAATCCTTCGATTTCGAGGCCGGTATTGAGGCGAGACTTGATTATGCGGATGGTGTTGAGGAGCTTGCTGATGCCTTCGAGTGCGAAGTATTCGGCCTGGACGGGGATTATCACCGAGTCGGCGGCAGTGAGGGCGTTGACGGTGATGAGGCCCAGCGAGGGCGAGCAGTCGATGATGATGTAGTCGTAAACGTCGCGGACGGGGTCGAGGAGACGGGCGAGGACGCGCTCGCGGTCGGGCTTTGAGATTAGCTCTATCTCGGCGCCGGCAAGGTCGATGCGCGAGCCCACGAGATAGAGGCCGTCCATGCATGTGGGAACTTCGGCGCCCGCGAGGGGATAACCGTCGACCATACATTCGTAGATCGACGACTGCATTGAGCGCGGGTCGATGCCGAAGCCGGAAGTTGCGTTGGCCTGCGGGTCGGCGTCGACGATGAGCACCTTCTTGCCTTCGGCGGCAAGGGAGGCCGCGAGGTTGATGGTAGTGGTGGTCTTGCCTACACCGCCTTTCTGATTGGCTATCGCTATGATTTTTCCCATAGTTAAGTGGTGTGAGAGATTGATGTGCAAAGTTAGCAAAATTTGCGTGAAACACTCCAAATTTGTTCCACGAAATTGCTTTCTTCTGTTGATAAATGCCTTCCGCTGTTGAAAACCCACAAAAATACAGCCCGGACCGAGGCCCGGGCTGTATGGCTATGTTGGCTGATATAGGAGTTTTAGCTATTCTTTCGAAAGGTAGCTGTCGACGTCGGATACGAGCTCGTCGCCCTGCTTGTCGCGGCTCACAATTGTGCCGTCGGGGGCTATGAGCATTATGCAGGGTATGCCCATGATGCCGTAGAGGTCGGTGGGCACGGTGCCGGCATTGAGCACCGTGGGCCAGGTGATACCTTCTTCTTCGATGGCGCGGCGTGTGTCGTCGGGCTCGTCCCATACGGCGATGCCGACCACGTCGAGGCGGTCGCCGTATTTTTCTTTAAGACTCTTGATTACGGGAATCTGCCGGCGGCAAGGCCCGCACCAGCTGGCCCAGAAGTCGACGAGGGTATATTTGCCTTTGCCGGCGAAGTCGCTCAGGCGCTGCGTCACGCCGTCGTTGGTAATTTCGAAGTCGGTGAATTTGTTGCCGGGCTGCGTGGCCTCGCGGCGGGTGGCTGCGGCGAGCATTTTTTGCACGCGCTGGCGTCCGGCGAAGGTGGGATACTTCTCAAGTTCGGCGCGCAGCTCGGGTGCGTCCATCTGCGAGGCGTCGGAGTTGAGGAACACGTAGTAGCCCAGCATATTGTCGGCGTTGTCCTTCATGGTGCTGTCGAGCGCGGCGAGGTATTCGTTGTAGATGGCGTTGCGGGCGCTGTCGGTGTCGGCTTTGTAGTAGCGCTGCTGGGTTTCGTTGAGAGTGGTGCCGAGAGCTCGCAGGCGGTCGTTGAGCATAGAGCCGAAGGGCTGGTTGTCCTTGCCGAAGGAGATTGTGCCCGATTCGAGGATGAACACGGGCATGCGTCCGCCGTCGACCACGATGCGTGCCAGCGTGGGCTCGTCGAGCTGACCCTCGAACACTGCGGCGCCGTCGGCTATGAGCGTGCTGTCGATTTGGTTGCCCGAGTCGAAGTCCATGAGCACGGCCATGGCGCCGTCGTAGTCATCGCCGAAGGGCGCTATCACTTTGTAGGGGTCGGCCCATGCCGTGGCGGCAGTTGCGAGCGCGAGGGCGGGGAGAATGTAGTGGCGTTTCATGTGCGATAATCGAAGATGGGTATTCATAGACGAATACCCCGGGCCGGAACCCGGAGTATTCGATGTGTTGTGCGGGTGGATTTTATTTCTTCTCTTTGTATTTCTCGAGCTGGCGCTCGGCGGCCTCGAGGGCGAGGTCGACGGCTTCTTCGAAGCTGTCGGCGAGCTTGGTGGCCACTACGTCGTCGTGACCGGGGATTACGACGCGGAGCACCACCTCTTTGTTCATGGCCGTTTCGGGCTTTACGACTTTGAGGTTTGTTTCTACGGTGCTTATAGAGGGAAAGCGGCGTGCCAGGCGGTCGGCTTTCTTGTTGATGAATTCCGTCAGGCGAGCGGAGATTTCGAAGTGGATGGCATTGATTCTAACGTCCATGGTTAGGTCTCCTTTCTTTTTTGTGCACGTGGGTGTGCTTGTTGATAATTTTTTTGGAGTTCTCGATAGGAGAGATGAATATACTGTTGGGTAGTGGCGAGAGATGCGTGCCCCAGGAGTTTCTGCACCGCGCCGAGGTCGGCGCCGCCGTTGATCATGTCGGTGGCGAAGGTGTGGCGCAGCACATGGGGCGAGCGCCGCGAGGAACTTACCGCGGCATCGTCGAGGATTCCCTTGACGGCGCGCCACACCAGCATGTAGTAGAGGGGGCGGCCGTCGGGGCGCACGAAGAAGACGTCGGTGTCGTGGCCGACGGTGTCGTGGCGTAGGGTGCGGTAGCGGTTTATCATTTCTCGGAGCTCGGGGCCAAAAGGTATCACTCTTTCTTTATTACGCTTGCCGAGCACTTTTAGTTCGCCTGCCGAAGTGTCGACGGCAGCGTCGCGCAGCGATATGAGCTCGGCAGCACGCATGCCGGTGGTGTAGAGCATCGTGACGATGAGAGCGTTGCGCACGTCGGCGAAGTCGGCCGACTCGCTTTTCTCCCCGACCATCGAATCCACCACGGCCTGCATTTGGCTCTCGGGCACGAACTGTGGCAGTACGCGGGGGAGTTTGGGGTTGTGAATGCCCTCCATGGGATTGGCGGCGAGGCCGCGCCGGCGCGTCAGGAAGTCGAAAAAGGTGCGGAGGGCCGACTCCTTGCGTGCCATCGAGCGTGGCGACACGCCTCCTCCCACCAGCGAGGCTATCCAGCGGCGTATCACGGCGGTGTCGACGTCTTCGGGCGCATCGCTGCCTGTGTCGGCGGCGCAGAATGTGCGGAATTGCTCCAAATCGCCCCGATAGGCACGCACGGTATGGGGAGCCATTTTCAGCTCCTTGCCTATGTAGGTTATGAAGGCGTCGTAGGGCATAGGCTTACTCTTGGTCGAGACGCCGGTGGATGTAGTCGATCACGAGGTCGACCAGCGACTCCATGGGCAGCGTCGACGAATCGATGCACATGTGGTAGCTGTCGGCACGACCCCAGCGGCGGTCGGTGTAGAAATTGTAGAAGTTGGCTCGCAGTTTGTTGGTGCGTTCGGCCAGGTTCTTTGCCTGCCCGGCGTCGGAGCAGTCGCCGCGGCGCATTATTCGTTCCACACAGTGTTCGAGGGGCGCATGGACGAAGATGTTGACCACATTGGGCACGTCGCGCAGCACATAGTCGGCGCTGCGCCCCACAATCACGCAGGGTTCGCCGGCGGCCAGCTCCCGGATGAACTCGCACTGGGCCTTGTAGACCATGTCGGTGCCGGCGGCGCTGTCGCCTATCCACGAGCCGGGATAGAAGCCCATCGAGAAGGGGATTATGCCGCCCATGATTTTTGGCACGCGCTCGTCGGCCTGCTCGAAGTAGTCGATGTTGTAGCCGGCTTTTTCGGCGGCTTTGACAAGGAGCATCTTGTCGTAGAAGGCAATGCCGAGACGGGAGGCTATCAGGCGCCCCAACTCACGGCCGCCGCTGCCGAAACTGCGGCCTATGGTGATGACGTATTTGGTAGGAAGCAATGTAGGGAAAGTATTATGGAGTGTATGGTCGGGGCGCGCCATGGCGTGCCCCGACGGTGTTATGCTTTCTTTTCGGCTTTCTTTGCCCGTGTGGTCTTGGGCGCCTTGGCTTTGGCAGCCTTGGGCTTGGCCTCGGGTTCGGGTTCGCGGCGGTGCTCGATGTTGTACTGCTCCATGTCCTTGCGCAGCGAGGCGAGCTGCTTGTTGAGCTCCTCGATTTCGGTGTCCTGGTTGGCGATGGTTGTGAGCAGCGAGTTGAGCTCCTCGTTGCCTACCTGCGAGGGGAATTCTTCCTCGACGCGCATGAGGAAGTCGGCCAGCACGTTCATGTAGTTGGTGAATGCGGCATATGGCGTCTCATAAGGGCTGAAGCCCATCGAGCCCTGGCTCATGTAGAAGAAGTGGTCGGCGGCCTGGAGGTACTGCCAGTCGCGCTTGAGGCTTCTGTTTGAGCACTTGCGCACGCGTTCGCCGGCGGCGTAGAGTTTGTCGAAGGCCTCGTTCTGCAAGCGGTTGCCTAGCCATGTGGATGTGTCGCGGCCTTCGCCGGCACTCGATATGGGGTGCATCACCGAGAGTGTGTCGACGGGCTTGATTTTCGATATGGCTTGCGAGGGCGTGACGAACTCCACTCCTCGTTCGGCGGCGAAGCGCGGAAGGGCTTTGAGGAAGTCGAAGATGCCCGTGGTGGCGGGGTGGAAGTCGCCGAAGGTCTCCATGTTGAGGAAGATGTTTACAATCTGCTCTTCCATGGGGGTGGAGGCTATCCAGTCGATGTATTTCTCGGCCGTGAGGGGGAACTCGTTCCACTGTGTGTCGCTGAAGCGCACGGCGATGTCGTCGGAGAGCTTGGCGTTGCGCAGCAGCAGGCGCAGCTTGGGTGCCGAGGCTGCGGTGTAGATGTAGTTTGGCGATTTCCAGCCCAGGATGTGCTTGGCGCCTTCGGTGAGGCAACCCTTGAAGCCCATGGCCACGAGCTGCGGGGCAAGGTCGTCGTCGTAGATGAGCTCGGTGTTGCGGATTACCTTTGGCTCCACGCCGAAGCGGCTGCGGAGGATGCTTGTGGTGTCGGTGACCTGCTGGACGAACTCCTCGGGGTCGGAGAGCGACGCCAGGGAGTAGGCGAAAGGCTGTGCCACGAACTCTACGCAGCCGGTGTCGGAGAGCTTTTTGAGCACGTCGATAAATTCGGGCACGTGCTGTTCGAACTGCTCGAAGGCCACGCCGGAGATGGATATCGAGCAGCGGAAGCGGCCTTCGTTCTGCTCTATCATGTGCAGGAGGGTTTCGGCGGCGGGGATATAGCTTGTGCGCGCCACGCGGTTGACGATGTCGTCGTTGAGGAAGTCGTCGAAGTAATAGTGGTCGCGGCCGATGTCGAAGAAGCGGTAGCGTTTGAGCCGGATGGGCTGATGTATCTCGAAGTTGAAACAGATGGCTTTCATGACTGTATGGAAAGAAGTCGGGTGGGTTAATGTTTTGCAGCCAGCACTTGTTTGTATATGTCGATAACCTTCTTGCCGGCTTTGTCCCAGGTTATCTGTGCCACTTCTTCGAGCCCCTCCTCGCGCAGCTGGCGGTATAGCGAGGGATAGGAGATGATGGCATGGATGGCGTCGGCCATGGCGTCGATGTCCCAGTAATCGGTCTTGATGACGTTGTCGAGGATTTCGGCGCAGCCGCTCTGTTTTGATATAATCGAAGGCACGCCCATCTGCATGGCTTCGAGGGGCGATATGCCGAAGGGCTCCGATACGGAGGGCATGATGTAGACGTCGGACGCCTTTAGCATCTCGTAGACCTGGCGTCCTTTCTGGAAGCCCGGGAAGTGGAAGCGGTCGGCTATGCCGCGCTCGGCGGCGAGGGTGATCATCTTGTCCATCATGTCGCCCGAGCCGGCCATCACAAAGCGCACGTTGGAGCAGTTGCGCAGCACCTTGGCGGCGGCCTCCACGAAGTACTCGGGGCCTTTCTGCATGGTGATTCGGCCCAGGAAGGTCACTACCTTCTCTTTGGTGGTGCGCGGGTTCTCGATGTCGAGGAGTTCCTGACTGAGGGGAACAACGGCATTGTGCACGGTGGTTACTTTGGCCGGGTCGATGCCATAGTGCTCTATCACGGTGTCGCGGGTGAGGTTGCTCACGGTGATTATGTGGTCGGCGTGCGTCATGCCGTCGCGCTCGATGCCGTAGACGGTGGGGTTGGGCTTGCCGCGCGAGCGGTCGTACTCGGTGGCGTGGACGTGCACCACAAGGGGTTTGCCCGTGACCTGCTTGGCGTGGATGCCGGCCGGGTAGGTGAGCCAGTCGTGGCTGTGGATGATGTCGAAGTCGACGGTGCGCGCTATCACGCCGGCGGTGATGGAGTAGTTGTTGATTTCTTCGAGGAGGTTGTCGGGGTATTTGCCGGAGAATTCTATGCAGCCCAGATCGTTGGTGCGCATGTAGTTGAAGTCGGCATATATGTTGTCGCGCAGACGGTAGTAGAGGTCGGGGTCCATGAGGCGCCCTATGCGGGAGTCGACATAGTCGCGGTTTACGTCGCGCCATGCCACGGGCACCTGCGATGTGCCTATTATGTTGGCGAAGCTGCGGTCTTCGTCGCCGAAAGGCTTGGGAATGACGAATGTGATGTCCATGTCGCCGCACTCCCACATGCCGCGTGTGAGGCCGTAGCTCGCCGTGCCGAGGCCGCCGAGGATGTGTGGAGGAAATTCCCAACCGAACATTAAAGCTTTCATTGCTTGGTAAAAGGGTTAGAATGGTTTATATCGGGAATCGCTTATTATGCCTGCGACTCGAAGCGTTTGAGCGAGCGGTATGCGCGGAGCACTTCGGCCACATTGGTGGCGTGCGACACGGCGCCGCGTCCGGTGTAGGGCGGGTTGCCGTCGTAGAGCTGCGACAGTGAGCCTATGCACCCCTGCGACATCTCGTCCTCGAAGCCTATGAGCATGCGGTCGAGGTATCCCACACCGCTCATGCCGAAGACGCGGAGGTAGGCGTCGGCGTAGAAGCCTGCAAGCCAGGGGCGTGCCGGGCCGTTGTGCATGGCGAAGTCGCGCTCGTCGGGCGAACCCACATAGCACGGGCGGTAGCCGTAGCTCTTGGGCGAGAGTGTGCGGAGGCCCTTGGGTGTGAGGAGCTCGCGTGTGACCACGTCGAGCACACCCTTGCGCTGACGGCGGTCGAGGGGCGAATAGTCGAGGCCTATGGCAATGGCCATGTTGGGGCGTACCGACGGATCGGCGTAGGTGCCGTCGACGTAGTCGTAGAGGTAGCCGGCTTCGTTGAGGAAGGTGTCGATGAAGGGCTGCTTCATTTTCTCGGCCTGGGCGAGCCATGCCTCGCGGCGTTCGGCGAGATCGGCGATTCCTTCGGCAAGCGAGGCGGCGAATATCAGTGCGTTGTACCACAGTGCGTTGAACTCTACCAACATGCCCGTGCGGCGCACAACGGGGGCGCCCCCGAGGGTGGAGTTCATCCACGACACAGCCTTCTCGTGACCGTCGGTGCTGAGAAGGCCCGTAGCTTCGTCGACGAAGAGGTTGGGGTGGCCGCCGCGCAGGATGTAATCGACAAGCTGTGTGACGGGTTCGAGATAGAGCTTGCGGGCTTCGTCGGTACCGGCGGTTCGGGCGTACTGCTGGAGCGCCCATATGGCCCACAGGGGTATGTCGGGGAGGTCGATGCCGTCGATGTGCTTCGAGGTCTCGCCGGTGTCGGCGTAGCGTATGAGGGCTTTGAGGGCCGTGGCCGCTATGGCCTCGAAGTCGGCCTTATGGTCGATGGCTAACGTGAGGCCGGGGAGCGCCATGAATGTGTTTCGCGCCAGCACCACGCCCCAGGGGAAGCCGGAGATGATGTATGTGCCGTCGCCGCGATGAATATAGAATTGCTTTGCGCTGTTTTTAAGGCAGTTGAAGAAGGATGTGCGGGGCGTGCGGCTTGTCTTCTCCACCTCGTAGAGTTTGGAGAGGGTGCGGGGGCTTACTTCGCTTACGCCGGCGGAGAATATCACCGACTCGCCCTTGCGGATGGGGAGCTCGAAGTAGCCCGGCACCCAGAGGTCCTCGCAGTAGGGCACGCCGCGCTCGAGGTCCTTGCTGTACTCGATGTCGTGGTACCAGTTTGGCTCGTCGACCCACTGAGCCTTGTGGCTGAACTGCATGTAGAGAGTGGGATAGCCTTTGTAGAGGCAGGTGGCGATGCCGTTGGGCACATGCTCGACGGTGCGGTTTACGGCATCGTTGGCCACGCAGAGACTGTTGACATCGCGGAAGGCAAGGAAGGGACGGAAACGCAGCGTTGTGGCCGAGTGTGCCTCCACGAGGGTGTAGCGGATGAGTATACGGTTTTCGCGGCTGATGAATATCTTCTCTTTGGTGAGGATCACGCCGCCCACGCGGTAGGTCATGCGGGGCACGCTTTCGCAGTCGAACTCGCGGATGTACTTGTGCCCGGCGGGGCTCAGAACGCCCCCCTTGTAGCGGTGTATGCCCAGGTTGAACGGCGCCCCGTGCTGGATTACCGTCTCATCGAGGCTCGACAGCAGCACATGCGACTTGTAGTCCTGTTCCGGTATCGGAATCACCAGAAGGCCGTGCTGCTTGCGCGTGTTGCAGCCCACGAGGGTGGTGCATTGGTATGCTCCCGCCTGGTTGGTGCGCAGCATCTCTTTGGTCAGCGACTGGTCGAGATTTATGAGCAGGTTCTTATCAAATTTAAGATAACTCATTTGAAGATTTAGGATTATAAATATGTCTTACGTCAGCATTAACAACTTCCAACCTTACATAGGTTGTACATTAATGTGCGAAATTAAACTTTTCACCACAAAAAAGCAAGCAAACTGCCCAAAAACATATTTTTCTCCCGAGCCGGTGTTGGAGTTTTCTGATTTCTCAGAGTTCTCGGAGGACTCCGATAGCTGTCAGCGGCAAAGATACTGGCCTTTGCCGTCGGTGGCGCGGCCGTAGGTCACGGCGCGGCGGGGGCAGATGTGGTAGCATCGCAGGCAGAGGGCGCAGGCCGGGCCCCACGACGGGCGCTTCTCGCCCCGGGCATCGCTCTGCATTGTGATGTTGGCCATGGGGCACGAGCGCGCGCAAAGTCCGCAGCTTGTACAGCCCCCGTTGGTGCCGAAGGGTCGCGGCGACATGGCGTAGCGCTTGAACCAAGGGCGAATAATCGCGCTCTTGACCCAAGGCCAGCCTCCCCGCACCAGGCGCTCATCCTCGGGGATGGCGTCGGAGCCGCCCGTGATTGTCGAGGCTATGCGGCGCAGGCGGTCGGGTGCGGCGGCGAGCTTGGCGGCTTCAACTTCGGGGCTGTCGACGTCGAAGCCTTTCATCAGCACATAGGTGTTGGGCATCTGCACGCTGAAAGCCATGCCGGCCTTCCAACCGCGCAGCTTCATGAGGCGGCGCCACTGCCGGTCGGTGTAGCCGGTGTCGTCGCCGCAGGTCACTACCATGTGGTGCGTGGCCTCAGCTACGGCGGAAGCGGCGCGGGCATTGCGGATATACTCTTCCACCACGGGCGGAATCCCCCAGCTGTAGACGGGGAATGCCCACACTATGCGGCTGTCGGATGTGTCGAGGCTCGCGGCGGCAGGATGCCGCAGCTCGTCGGACGTGAGAGGTCGGGCGGTGTCGCCGAGGAGCTCCGCCAGCTTATGCGCCACATGGCGGGTATTGCCCGTGCCGCTGAAATATAGTATCATGGCCGCTTTTTCTTGCCTCCCTTGGGCGAGGGGTTGTTGGCCGTGCTGCGGATGGTGACCTGTGTGGCGCCGAAGCCGTATTGGGAAAATGAGGCGTCCTGCACGTCGTGGCCGGCGTAGCGGTGCGTGAGCTCTTTCATGAGGGCGGCACGGAGCACGCCCTCGCCCTTGCCGTGGATGAAGACAATCTTGCGGCCTATGTTGCGGCGGTTCTCGTCCATGATGCGGCAGAAGTAGTCGATTTGGCCGTTGAGTATGTCGGCCTTGCTCATGGTGCGTTCCATGCCCTCGAAGAGCTCTGCGGCGTGGAGGTCTACTTCAAGGAGTTCCTGCGAGGGTTTCGATGACTTCGACAGGCGTTTGGGCTGTGGCGTGCGGTCGGCGGTCTTGGCTGTCATGCGGTCGGCGAGCACGGCGGCGTCGACATCGACGTGCTCGGGCCTGCGGTTGGCGCTGAGGATGTCGAAGGCTATGACAGGCGTGTCGAAGTACTCGTTGGCGCGGAAGCAGTGTAGTTTTACGAACTTGGAGCTGTCGACTTTGTATTCCACATATTCGGGGCGGCGCCCTGTGTAGGCACGGTCGCGCTTATAGGGCGTGACGGTGACTGCCAGGCGGTCGAAGGCCGGGAGGTCGCTCTGGCCGAGAGTGAAGAGGAACTCCTGTATGTCGGGTTCGACCACGCCGGCATAGAGCGGCGTCCATTCTGTGTCGGCTGCCGCCCGCATGGCCACGGTGACGAAGAGCCAGTAGTTGGAGTCGTTTACGAAGTAGGCGTCGTAGTCGGCGTGCGAGAGTGCCTTTATGTCGGTGGCCTCGAAGGCCAGAACGGCGTTGATGCTGTCGCCGCCCTCGCGCTGTGCCGGCGGCACGTCGGCCAGAGCTATTCCCGAGGGAGGCTCGGAGGCCGGTTTGGGGGCCGGTTTGGGGGCCGGTGCAGGAGGCGGGGTGGGGGAGCTGTCCTTTTTGAGGGTTGCCGCCACTGCGGCGGTATACGATTTGGGTGCTGCCACCACCACACATTCGCGGCAGAGGACGGGAGTTTCGAAGCCGTCTTCGTCGACATATGCCATGTCGCCCTCGACGCGCACTACGCGTCCGCCGCCCACGGCGTTGAGGTATCTCACTGTATCGCCTACTGTCAGTTTCATCGTTTCAACATCATTTGTTTCGGGGATACAAAATTAGAACAAAATTCCCGTCTGCACAAATCGTCAGCGTACTATAATTTTCACGGTGCGGGCGAGGCCTGCGGCGCGGAGGGTGCAGAGGTAGATGCCGGTGTTGAGCTGCGGCAGAGCTTCGGTGTGCGTGCCTTCGCGTGCGGGGAACTGGGCACGGACTGCTCCGGCGAGGTCGCTGACGGTGATGGTGCCGTCGGCAGGGGAGGTGTAGCTGATGTGGCCTGTGGCGCCGTTGAATGCGAGACTGAGCGCATCGGCGGCGGCATCGACGTTATCTATGCCTGAGGCGCTGACGTTTAGGTAGAGGGTGGCCGACTTGGTGGCGTCGACCGAAACCTTGATGCGGAGGGTGCCGTCGGCGTCGACTGCATAGGCGTCGGAAGCGTACGAAGCCAGGGCATCGGTGGTGGAAAGCTGCGGCAGACGGGAGGTGTTGTCGTTGAGGTAGATGTCGCCGGTTAGGCGGTAGCCGGGTATGACGAAGGTGTATGTGCGCTCTGCCGCCATGCCGTCATATCGGCCCGAATGGCGTATGGTTATGGCGTGGCCTTCGGTGTAGGGTGCGCCGGTGAAGGCGGTGGCGCTGACTTGGCCGTTGTTGAAGGCCATGGGCGACACATGGTCGTCGTCGAAAAGGTACCCCTTGGCCGAAGTGGTGCTCTCGGGGTCGAGAAGGTAGGTTACGGTGAGCTCCGAGGCGTCGGCGTCGGAAGTGTTGGCGAAGGTTGTGCGGGTGAACTGCGGCAGGAAGGAGCCTTTGCGGCCGAAGTGGGGGAGGGTGCCCAGAGGGGCGCGATAGGTCACGGTAGTTCCGCCCTCGTAGGTGGCTGTAAGGTCGTTGAGGTCGACCCACCGGCCCTGCGGGAAGGTGATGGTGCGGCTTGTGGCGGAGGTAAGGACGGGAGCTACCATAATGTCGCGGCCCCACAGATACTGGTCGGTGCATGCCCCGGGCGAAGGTGCGGCTCCTGGAGTATCGTGATAGTTGAGGGGACGGGCCAGAGGCGAACCTATGGTGGCGTTCTCCCACGCGAGGGTGTAGGTGTAGGGGAGCCAGCGGTAGCGGAGGTTGATGAATCGGCGCAGGTCGTAGATGATGCCTGAGTAGCAGGCGTGATATGGCTCGGGGAGGTATGTGGAGTGCGTGCGGAGCATGGGCGAGAAGACGGCGAACTGCACCCAGCGGAGGTATAGCTCGGCATCGGTGTCGTTGT
Organism: uncultured Porphyromonadaceae bacterium; assembly: GCA_902475285.1. Lineage (GTDB taxonomy): Bacteria > Bacteroidota > Bacteroidia > Bacteroidales > Muribaculaceae > CAG-873. Next base: position 7,616 of record CABRZA010000010.1, on the reverse strand, counting down.
TGTTGGCGAAGCCGCCCACATCGCTGCCCATCCATGCCACGCCCGACATGCCGGAATTGAGCAGGGCGGGAACCTGAGCCTGCAGGCCGGCCCAGCTGCGGCGTATGTCGCCGGTCCAGGGGAAGGTGCCCAGACGCTGCATACCCGCCGAGCCTGCGCGGGGCATGATGAACGGTCGGATGTCGGGGAAGTCCTCGCGGAGGCCTCGGTATACGCGTTCTACCCAAAGGTTGCCGAATTCGTTGTGCACCTCGGCTACGGTGCCTCCGAGGTGATGCGAGTCTTCATCGTGGCGCTCGGGTTCGCCGAGGTCGAGCCACCATCCGGCCACGCCTTCGGCGGTGCGGGCTTTGTAGAATTCCCACATCCAGTCGAGTGCGTCGGGGTTTGTGGCGTCGAGCAGACCCACGTGCTGCGAGCCGAGCCACTCCATGTTGTCGACATGGTCGTCGGCGAAGTAACCTTTGGCTTTGAGAGGCTGATAGTTGACGGTCTCCGATGTGAAGAAAGGCTCGGTGATGAGCACCGTTTTCACGCCTTTGGCGTTGAAGTCGGCCATCATGCCTGCGGGGTCGGGGAATTTTGCGCGGTACCAGTCGAGGTTGCCCATGCCGTTGTTGCCTTCGCCCTGCCAATAGAGGTCGAAGACTATGCCGTCGAGAGGCAGGCCGGCGGCCTTGATACGGTTTATTACATCGGTGGCTTCGGCAGTCGAGCGGTAGCCGTAGCGCGAGGTGATGTATCCGAGTGCCCAGTACGGCGGCAGCGGCTGGCGACCGGTGAGCCAGGTGTAGTTTTCGAGGACCTTGCCCATGGAGCCTTGGAGCTGCCTATGAAGTAGTATGCCACGGCCGCGGGCGAAGCCGAGGAGTAGGTGGTGCCTCGGGGCGAGGGCGTTACGGTGGCGTTGCGGTAGCTGTCGTCGAAGAAGAGGCCGTAGCCCGAGGTGGAAACGATGAAGGGAATGCAGATGTTGTGTGGTGCGTTCCAAGTGTTGTCCCATCCGCCGGTCTGAGTGTTGTTCACCACGATTTTACGGTCGGATATGTCGGTGTACTTGCCGTTGTATCCGCCGCCGTAGAAAGCACGGTCGCCGGCGCCCTCGAAGTTTACGCTGCGGCACGGCGATACGTTGTCGAGGCTGGTGCGCTCGCTGAGAATGGGGTTCCACAGGGAGTCGGTGAATGTCACGCGGCAGTCGGCCTTGGCCACGCGGATACCTACCGAGCCGGTGGTGAAGGAGGCAAAGTCCTTGTCGTCGCCGGCGGCCGAGAATGAGCCCTGAGGTGTGGCGGCCAGGGCTATCGACGGTCGCTGACGGCGCCCGGCATTGTCGGCATAGGTCAGCACCTTGACAATATACGGGGAGTAGGCCTGGAGTTCGAGTATGCCGTCCTCGCCGGTTACATACACTCGGTCGCCCTCTACTTTCGCTCCGACGAACCGGCCGAGCGATGCGCCGCCGGGTTTCTCGCTGCGTGCGTAGGGCACGAAGATGTCTTTCTCGCCTTCTTCCTTGCCGAGGACCGAGCAGTCGGCGTTGCGGGTGACGAAGGCGAAGCTCTTCACGAGCTCGCTGCCGTCGAGACGGTAGAAGTCGGCCGGTGTGATGTCGACGGTATAAATGTCGGAGTTGGCGGAAGTGCGGTGCATGAGGGTGCGGCTGTTGTTTTCGGGCCAGCCGGTGGTGTGTTTCCAGTCGCCGCCACCCGAGCTGGCGTCGGTGATGACGCCTGTGTGGATATATACGTCGCCGTCGAATCCGGCGAGAGCACCGTTGCCGGCTGTGGCGTCGAAGTAGAATGTCAGGCGGTCGGCGAGCGTGCCGTTGAGGGGACGGTACCACATGGTGCCGGTGTTGGCTCGGAAAGGTACGAAAATTGTGCCGCCGTCGGCGTCGGCCGCCACACGGCTGCCGTCGGGTGTGGCGAATGTGAAGCCGAGCATGCGGATGTCGGTAGAGCTGTCGATGCCGTAGAATGTCTGCGGCGTGAGGCTGATGCTGTAAAGGTCGGGGTCGGAGGCCGAACGCTTCATGGTGTATTTTTCGGGCACCGTGGTGGCGTCGGGGCCTACGGTGTACAGCAGTCCGTTGTCGAGCCTGTCGTTGTCGGCTGTGATGAGGCCGGTGGTCATATATACGGTGCCGGTGTATCCTTGCAGGGCACGGTTTCCGGCAGCGGCGTTGAACCATATTGTGATTGTCTCGTCCTGCCGTGCGTCGGCCGGCTCGTAGCGGCACAGAGGAGCGGCGGCCGATGCGGCGAATGCGGCCAGAAGAACAATCATGTGGGCCAACAACGGGCGAAGATAGGTAAGCGTCATGCCATTAAAATTTAAGGTTGAAAACTTGTGCAAAGTTGGCCTTTACAGCCGATGGATGCCGTATGCGGGTACAAAAATATAGTGTATTTCAGAAAGTAAAACGTTGAATCACAATAAATGTTGTGCTAAACTCCTCCCGTCAAAAAGTAGTGAAAAAAGAGGCGTTCCGCAATGGTGAAACGCCTCTTTTTGTGTGTAGGCGTAATCAGACGGTGAGGATTTCGCGCTCCTTGGCGGCGAAGAGCTCGTCGATGCGTTTTAGGTATTTGTCGTGGATTTTCTGCACGGTGGCTTCGGCGTCTTTCTCGACGTCCTCGGGCATGCCTTGCTTTATTTCTTTTTTGAGTGCTTCGATAGCTTCGCGGCGGGCGTTGCGTACGCTCACTTTGGCGTTCTCGGCTTCGGCCTTGCACTGCTTCACGAGGGCTTTGCGGCGGTCTTCGGTGAGCGGGGGGATGGAGAGGCGTATCACCTCGCCGTTGTTTTCGGGCATGATGCCCACCTCGGAGTTGATGATGGCTTTTTCGATGGGCTTGAACATCGATTTCTCCCACGGTGTGATTACGATGGTGCGTGCGTCGGGGACGCTTACGTTGGCTACGTTGGATATTGGAGCCATGGAGCCATAGTATTCCACGCGTACGGCGTCGAGAATCTTGGGGTTGGCTTTTCCGGCGCGTATGCGGGCGAGAGTTTCGTCGAGATAGGCCACGGCGAGTTCCATTTTTTCTTCGGCGGCCTGAATGTGTGTCTGTGGGTCGGTCATATGTGTGTGGTTTTGATTGTCGGGTTATTTGTCGGAGTATACGAGGGTGCCGATGTTGTCGCCTTTCATCACGCGGGCGAGGTTGCCGGGGGTGTCCATGTCGAAGACCACGATTTTCATGCCGTTGTCGCGGCAGAGGGTGGTGGCTGTGAGGTCCATGATTTTAAGACCGCGACGGTAAATCTCGTCGTATGTTATGGCGTCGAACTTTGTGGCTGTGGGGTCTTTTTCGGGGTCGGCGGTGTATATGCCGTCGACGCGCGTTCCTTTGAGCATGACGTCGGCCTTGACTTCGATGGCGCGGAGAGCGGAGCCGGTGTCGGTGGTGAAGAATGGGTTGCCGGTGCCGCAGGAGATAATGGCAACTTTGCCGTCTTCGAGGGTTTCGATGGCCCGGAAGGGGCTGTATGGCTCGCCGATGGGGAACATGCCTATTGCGGTTAGCACCCTCGAGGGGCATCCTGCCACTTCGAGGGCAGAGCTGAGGGCAAGGGAGTTGATTACCGTGGCGAGCATTCCCATCTGGTCGCCTTTCACGCGGTCGAAGCCTTTTGCGGCGCCGCTGAGGCCGCGGAATATGTTGCCGCCGCCTATTACTATGGCCACCTGCACGCCGTTGGCGGCGAGCTGGGCAATCTGCTCGGCATACTGGGCTATACGCTCGGGGTCGATGCCGTAGCCCTGCTGGCCCATGAGCGATTCGCCGCTGAGTTTTAGTAAGATACGTTTATATTTCGGTTCCATGTCGGTGCGTTTTTGCAAAATTAAGCATAATGATTCAAACTTGCAAATTAAGTAACTCTTAAGAGCTTGTTTAATAATAAATGTTGCCGATAGGGCCGCGTAGCTTTCGACGATTTTCGACTTGTGACGAAGGAGTGTACTTTATGTACACGACTGAGGAACAGGGCGAAAAGCGGCTATGATATGCGAGGCGACAGTAACTTTATCCCCACGCAAGCTTTTGAATTGATTGAACATAATCGCCAATGTTCGTTAAAATGTGAATAATATTACTTCCTATCGGTAACATTTATTATTAAACAAGCTCTAAAAAATTATTCGCGCGTGCGGGCACTGTAGTCGATGCCGATGACTGCTCCGACGAAGGTCATCACTTCGCCGAATGCCACGAGCACGGAGGAGTCGATTACACCCATCGGCGGTGCGACGAAACCGGCGATGAGGAGGGCGGCGCCAAGTATGGTCATGGCCGTGGCGCAAATCATGTGGAAGCGGCTGCCGCGCAGGCGGCGGGGAGTGCGGGTGTCCATAGTCGTTGTGTTTTCTGCAAAGTTACGACACGCTGCAGCGGATTATCCCCGATTTTTTCCCATTGGGAAAAAATCGGGCAAAAAAATCAAAAAAAAATCTGCTCCGTTTTGCGGGAGCAGATTCGGGGAATGGGCTGTTGCTTGTTATTCAGCTGTTTGGGCTTCGGGAGCGACTATTTCGTAGGAGATGGCCTCGATGTAATAGAACGAGAGATAGTCCTTTCCTTCGGCTTCGGTGCGTGCGGCTATTTTGGCGCGGTAGTCGGCCATGCGTCCTTCGAAGGTGTCGATGCTGTCCTGACCCTGAGCCTTCTTTTCGGTGTCGCAAGCTTCATGTGCACGGGCTGCGGAGTCGGCCTCGGCCTGACGAGCTTCCATGGCGGCAACTTCGGCTTCGCCGATGCGGTTTTCACAGACAATGCCGCGCACTTTGAGTGTTTTGCCCACGCAGTCGGGGGCAAAAGCACCGCCCATTTCGGCGGTAGCCTCGCAGCGGAGCACGGTGGTGCTGTCGGCGCCGACGAGGAATGCCTTGCGTCCGCCGTGCTTGCAGAGATGCGAGCATAGGCCTTCGACTTCGATGGTGTCGCCCACGATGTCGGCGGCAACGGTCATTACGGAATCAACGCCGAGAGCCGCGGGTTGGGCTGTTTCGGCGGTCTTCGAGGAGCATGCGGCGAAGAAGCCCATGCCGAGCACGACGGCTGCTGCAGTGAGTAAAGTTCTGAGTTTCATATCTATATGTTTTGTTGTTTGATTTATGGGTAGGCGTAAATTTTATGCAAAGGTAGAAATTTATGCCCAAAATAGCAAATCGCGGGCTCCCGAGACGTGGCGCGAGTGTTGCGGGGATGCGGAAAAATGTGTATTTTTGCGGACTATGAACAGCGATATCATCCGACTTTTGCCCGACTCGGTAGCCAATCAGATAGCCGCCGGGGAGGTGATTCAGCGGCCGGCATCGGTGGTGAAGGAACTTGTGGAAAATGCCGTCGACGCAGGTGCCGACTGCATCACCATAATTCTCAAAGATGCCGGGCGCACGCTCATACAGGTTGTGGACAATGGTTGCGGCATGTCGTCCACCGACGCCCGCATGGCTTTCGAACGTCATGCCACAAGCAAAATTTCGGCTGCCGCCGACCTTTTCACGCTTCACACCATGGGTTTCCGCGGCGAGGCTTTGCCGTCGATAGCCGCCGTGGCGCAGATAGAACTACGCACCATGCGTCGCGACGATACTGTGGGCACACGTCTGCTCATCTCGGAGTCGAAATTCGAGGGGCAGGAACCGGCGCCGTGCGTACCCGGCACAAATCTGGCGGTGAAGAACATTTTCTTCCATATGCCGGCGCGCCGCAAGTTTCTCAAAAAGGACAGTGTGGAGCTAAATCATATACTGCGCGAATTCGAGCGATTGGCTTTGGTCAACACCAATGTCGATTTTACTCTTATTCACAACGATATTACGTTGCATCAGTTTCGCCGCGGCAGTCTGAAACAGCGTATAGTCGACCTCTTCGGCAAAGGTATCGAAGGCCAGCTGGCGCATATTGCCACAGAAACGTCGCTTGTGAAAATCGAAGGTTTCATAGGTTTGCCCCGCTCGGCCAAGAAAAGGGGCTACCAGCAGTTTCTCTTCGTCAACGGACGCAACATGCGGCATCCGTTCTTCCACAAGGCTGTGGTGGGGTGCTACGACCAGCTCATAAGCCCCGACGCGCAACCTAACTATTTCATCAGTTTTACGGTTGATCCGTCGACCATCGACGTGAACATCCATCCGCAGAAACATGAAATAAAGTTCGAACACGAGCAGGCCATATGGCAGATACTTGTGGCCGCCGTGAAGGAGACTCTTGGCAAGACTCAGGCCGCCGGCGCTCTCGACTTCGACACGGCCGACGCTCCCGAGATACCGCTTTTCAATCCGGGGGGCGGCGATATGCCGGCCGAGGACTTCGATTCCGACTTCGACCCATTCAAGGGCGATGCCGGGGGGACTACGGAACCGCGTTACGGCACGCGGCCGATGCCAGTCGAAAGCTGCTCGCGCGTGCGCTCCCGGCGCGACGAGGTTCCGTCCGACTGGGAGGCGCTCTATGATAGTTTCAACCGCCGTCGCGACGATGCCTATGCCTCGGTGTCGCTTCCAGATACTGACGCCGACAGTGCGCCCGCAGTTGGCGACGACGCCATTTTCACTCCCGAGGCCGAAACTCCGGCAGCGGGCTTCCAGATAGCGGAACGCTATATAGCCATTCCGCAGCAGGGAGGTCTTACCCTCATCGCGCAGCATCGCGCGCATGTGCGCATACTCTTCGACCGCTTCATGGCGCAGCTGCGCGGTGGCGAAATGCCTTCGCAGAATCTTCTTTTTGCCGAGGATTTTGAGTTGTCGCCGGCGCAGAGTGCCATGCTTCAGGCCAACATGGAGCATTTCGGAGGGCTCGGTTTTGTAATCGACGAGTGCGGACGCTGCCGTTGGAGCATACGCGCCGTGCCGGCCCCGTTGCAGGGTGTGAGTCCGGTTGAGGCAATAGTCGCCGTAATTGACCGTCTTATGGAGGCGGGCGACGACAATGCCGACGCCTTCCTGGCACCTGTTGCCCTTGTCATGGCCCGTGCGGGCGCGGTAAAGCCTCACCAGCCGCTGTCGCAGGCCGAGATCGAAGCCATCGTGGCCGACCTATACCGCTGCACCGAAACGGCCTATACTCCCGACGGCCTGCAGGTGGTGCGCTATGTGAGCGTCGACGACATCGACCGCATGTTTGAAATCTGACAGCTATGAAACGCTCGTTTTCTTTCTCGTTGATAGTCCTTGCCGCTGTTGCTGCTTTGCTGTGCTTTCCGTTCAGAGCGTCGGCGGTGACGGCCGACGATGTCGACAAAGCTCTCGACGACCTCGACAGTTGGCTCAAAAGCCGGCATAAGTTTATAAGGATGCGTCAGGACGCTATCGACAGCCTGTGCGTGATTCTCAACTCCAAGCCCGTCGACGATCCGGCGTTGCTCATGAAGATTGCCGAAGGATATACTGCCTTCAACAACGATTCGGCTCTCGTGTATCTGCGACGCGGAGCCGTAACCACTCCCTATCCTCAAAATCTTGCTTTCCGCTGGAAATGTGCCTCACTGATGCCTTTGAGCGGTTTCTTCGATGCGGCAGAGGCGGTTTACAACCAGATAAATCCCGACAGTATACCTAAGGGTCTGCTTGTGGACTATTACGACGCCGGGCGCCAGAT